>JAYSUN010000487.1:0-10119 GCA_043719045.1 Hyphomicrobiaceae bacterium
CGCCAGTTGCCGGGTTCATGATGCGACGAAACGAGTAGACAAAGTCTTCGGCTTGGACCTGGTCGCCATTCGACCACTTGGCGTTGGCGCGGAGCTTGAATGTGTAAGTCTTGCCGTCTGTGCTGATGTTCCAACTCTCGGCGACGCCTGGGACAACTTCACCCTTGCCGTTGTGGATCACGAGGCCTTCAAACAAGTCGCGCAACAAATGCGCCTCGGCGGTCGTCTGAGTCTTTTGCGGGTCGAGCGTTTCCGGGTCGCTGTCGTTGCCACGATGGAACACGCTTTGCGCGACAGCCGGCCCGGCCGCGAGCAGTGCAACCAGCGCACCTGCAACGGCCCAATGACGTTTCCGATAGGACATGATCGATTACCTCCGTTGGCGCATACTGGTCTTCTGCTAGGACCCAGTCGAAGTCACACCTTACGGGGCGGCGATAGGCTCTGACAATGGCATGGCGGCTGTCGGCGCGGGAGGGCGCACTCAGGCTCAGGCCAAATGATCGAGGGCGGCTGCAAGCACCGGGTCAACGCCGGCGCTGTACGGAATCGGACGCTCGACGCGATGCGTGGGCATGACGCCGACGCCTTCCAGATCGACACCATTGATGGTCACCCGTGAGGTCGCGATGTAAAGCAGGAGCGGGCCGATGAGCCGCTCGACACTGCCGCCTGAAACGGCCCCTGCGGTACTGCTCCCATAGGTTGGTCCGATGGCCTCATTCTTGAAGCCTTGCGCAAACAGTTCTCCAGCGCTGCGGGTATTGCTGTCGATCAATAGCGCGCACCGCCCCTTGAACGAGGATGCGAATCGTCTTGGCGCCGACGCATTCCGTGGTTCAAACTGGACATAGCCGCCGGGTGGTCCGCGCAGGGTGGTCAAGAAGTCCTGTGCGACCCCAGCAAGCCCACCGATCTTGCCGCGGCTGTCGACGATCAGGGCGTCCAGAGCCTGAAGCGGGGCCTCACCGCGGCGCACCGCCACCATTTTTCCATCGGGGCCGCGATAGACGGAGCGTGAACCATCGATCGTTGCCAATGCTTGCGCCAAGGCCGTTGGTGTTCGCATGTGCCAGATGTGAACGTAGCCGATCCGTCGGGCACCGCGCATGATCAACCGTGCGCTGTTTTGCATGGCTTGGTCAAATGCCAGCTTTGGCACGATTGTGTTGGCCTTCAGCGTGGCCTCGTGCGTCGAGCCTCCCGGCGCGCGGCGAAGAGTCAGCGTGACGGTTTTGCCAATTTTTTCGTGAATGGATTTGACCGGATGATACGGTGCGCCGTCCGAAGCTGTGATTTCGTCGCCGATGCTAAGATCGGTTGTGGCCGGGACATAACCCTCGAGGATCGACGTGATGTGGTGGCGGCCGTCGATCAGCGTTGAAAAAAAACCAGCATTCGGAAGCCATGGGGTGATGTTCCAGGGATCGCTCGGCTTGAACGCCTGGAACACGTCGGCAAGGATGTAGAACTCCGGGTCGTCGACGGTGAAGAGCTGAGTGTGCGAGGTTTGTAGTTCACGCAACAGGGCATTCAGGCGGGGTGCTGCGTCGGCGGGTCTGGGCAGATCTTTGATTTCCGGCCAGAGCGCCTCGACTTTGGCGCGGAAGTTGACCTCACGAAGTTTTTCGACACGGTAAAAGCTTGTGTCGAGCGCCGAAACAAAAGCCTCAAACATGGTGCGCATGTCGGTTGGCACAGGATTGGAGAGCGGCGCAGATTGTTGTCCGAGCGCACGCCCCGACGCCAAAGACAATAAGCCAGTTACGACAGCACGTCGGCTGAGTTGCATGTGAGCATCTCCGTCAGCCGTTCATGAGGCCAGTCTCGCGGTTGTGCAATCCAATTGTCGGCGAGCCCAATTGTCGGCGCGCCGACTGTCGCGTGCTGGACGGACGGGCCAAAATATGATCGGCTTCGCCGGCTGAATGTGAGCATAAACCTGTCAGGCTGCAACCAGACCACTGCGCTTCTGAACTTCGAGAAGGTCACCCGCCTGATGTCACTGCATGATGCCCAGATCCCGGCTGAAAGTGATCCCGTATCGGGTCTTCTGGTGGGTCCAAAACTCGCGCACCCAGGCGCAGCTCAGCGACCCGAACGGACCACGTTGGACGGGCTGTATTGCCGGCTGGAGGCGTTGGACTCCAAGCGCCATGGCGATGCTCTTTTCGCCGCGTCGACGGTTGCCGATGCTGCGGCACGATTTCTGTATCTGCCGGCTGAGGCGCCAGCGTCGCGTGCTGAATTCGATGCCTGGATGGTTGAACGCTCGGCTACCAACGACGCGCTGTATTTCGCGGTGATCAACAAGGCCACGGGCCGTGCAGAAGGGCGGCAGTCTTTGATGCGCATGGATCCAGCCAACCAGTGTATTGAAATCGGTGATATCTATTGGGGCCCTGCGATCACCCGTTCGCGTGTCACCACGGAGGCGAATTTCCTATTTGCAAAGTATGCCTTCGAAAAGCTGGGCTATCGCCGCTACGAATGGAAGTGCAATGCCCTCAACATGCCGTCACGCAAGGCGGCGGAGCGCTTTGGCTTTGTTTATGAGGGCCATTTCCGGCGCTCGAACATCGTCAAGGGCCGGACGCGCGACACCACGTGGTATTCGATCATCGATCAGGAGTGGCCGTCGGTCCGGGCCGGCACGGAGGCGTGGCTTGCCGAGGCAAATTTCGATCTTCAGGGGCAACAACGCACACCCCTGGCGCAGCATATTGCGGCGGCACGGACCAAGCCCTAAAGTCGCTCCATGCCGGACATGACGCACCCTCCCGCACAGCCGCCAAATCACGTGCGCCGCCCGCCGGCCCCGATCACTTTTCGTCGGGCAATTCAGGCTGATTTACCCGCAGTGGAGGCGCTGCAGCACGCGGCCTACGCCCGGAACCGGCGCTTGCTTGGCGTCGAACCGTTGCCCCTGCAAGCGTCTTATGCCGATATCTTCAGGACCATGGAAGTCTGGCTCGCCGAAGAGCGCGAGACGCTGCGGGGTGTCCTCATCCTCGAGCCCCGCCCGGATGACATGCTGATCTGGTCAATCGCCGCCTCGCCCGACGCCCAGCGCCAAGGCATCGGTCAGATCATGCTGGATGCTGCGGAAGTCCGCGCCAGCCAATTGAACCGGAGCACGATGCGGCTTTACACCGGCGCCGTGCTGGAAGGATTGATCCGCTGGTATCACCGACATGGCTATGCCATTGAGCGCCATGAAGCTTTGCCAGACCGGCATGTGACGCATATGGTCAAGCAGCTCGACAATTCTGGTCAATCTGCAAGATGAGGCCGTCCGTCAGCAAGGATCGGTGGTGCCATCGGGCACCCTTGGGTGCGGCGCTCGTCACATTTGAGTGAACTGTCTTTGTTTGGCCACATCCACCGGGCGATGTTATCGGGACGTGTGATTGTCTCTGGCGGCGCATGCGACAGACGTGAAACTTATGTTTCAACGCGCGGCGGTGGAAGTCAAAGACCAATCACTATATACGACTGGCTGGCTCGGGTCGGGTCGGTGTGAAATTGTGCGGCGTGGATCGGCCTCAAGCGAGCCGTGGGCGGAGATAGCAGAAGCAATGGCAATCCTACGCCAAGTCAGCAAGAAAAGTCCGCAATTGAACGAAAATCTATCGCGTCGCGGCGCGTTGGGTCGGATTGCGTTGACTGTCGGCGCGGTCGTCGGCGCGACTCAGCCCGCGTTGGCTCAGCAAGCTGAGAATTTCTGGGATCAGCTGTTCGGTGGCCAGAAAGCAACTGCATCGACGACCGCATCCAACAAGAAAATTGAGCAACTCAACGATTTGCGCCCGGACTCCACGCCATGGCGGTCGGACGCAATGATCGAGGCCATTGAGGGCGCGATTGGTCGTTTTGAGCGGATTGCGCAAAAGGGTGGCTGGCCGCAGATCCCCGGGTCGCGCATGATCCGACCGGAGGATGACGATCAGCGCATTCCCGTCGTACGGCAGCGCCTGCTTGCGACCGGCGAATTGGGCGGACGTAATGGCGGCGGTGCCTCAAACAGCTTCGCGTTTGACGGTGATCTGGAAGCAGCCGTGCGGCGGTTCCAGGAAAACTACGGCCTGCGAGTGTCCGGACGCGTTGACCGTACCACGTTGGCTGCGATGAATGTTTCGGCACAGCAGCGCATCGCGCAGCTTAAACTGAACCTGACGCGCTTGCGCGATTTGATGGGCCAACGGCCTGAAGACCGTTATGTCCTGGTCAATGCGGCCGCCTTCCAGCTCGAGGCCGTCGAACGTGGCGAGGTTCAGCAGCGGCATCGTGTGATCGCGGGCAAACCCGAGCGCGCATCGCCGGTCGTCAAGGCCACGATTCGTGCGATCAACTTTTTCCCCTATTGGCGCGTCCCCGACAGTGTCGCGACACTCGACCTGATCCCGCGCCTGCAAAAAGACCCGGAGTATCTGACACGGGAAAAAATACGTGTCGTGCGGGGTAATTTTAACGGCCCCGAGGTTGACGCGTCGAGCATTGACTGGCGCACGGCCAACGCAACTGAGTTGAAGTTCCGGCAAGATCCTGGACCGCAGAATGCGCTTGGTCTGATGCGCATCGACATGCCAAATTCTGAGGGCGTTTATATGCACGACACGCCCATGAAGCCGCTGTTCCAACAGCGCTCTCGGGCGTTTTCCGCTGGTTGTGTGCGGGTCCAGGATGTGCCCATGCTGGTGGAATGGCTCGCGCGCTATGAAATGGGCTGGGACAGGCCCGGACGCGCCGAGCAAGTGGTTGAAAGTGGTAACGCGCTCGATATCACGTTGACGCGGCAGGTGCCGGTGTACTTCACCTACATCACCGCTTGGGCGGAGCCGTCGGATGGTCGCGTCGTCTTCCGGCCAGACGTGTATGGCCGCGACGGCATCAACGACGGCGCGCGCGACGACCCGGAGAATGCTCCACCGTCCGTGGCACAGGCCTTAGCGCCGTAATTGGGGCACTGTCACTCGATTGTCACACGTCGCCCGCTAAGCGCAAGATGTCCAGCCCCCGGATGTCCGCGTGATTTGATTGGTGCTGCGTGCTCCACATTGAGGACGCGGTGTTGATGGGCTGTCACGATCCTGGTCGACCACAACACCGTCAGAATGTGCTGATCAACGCCCGAGGGTTGCGCAATCACGCCCGGAGCGGTGACCAAGCGGGGTCGGAGGCAAACGATGGTGTTGGCACCAGCCGCTCATTGCGGCCGGTCAGGTCGACGGTGTAGAGTTTCGGCCCACCGTTGGCGCCCTGGCCTTCGCGGAAGAACATCAGCACGCGCCCATTGGGCGCCCAGGTCGGACCTTCGTTGTGGAAGCCGGACGACAGGATGCGCTCGCCGGAGCCATCGGGTTTCATCACGCCGATCAGGAACTGACCACCACCCTGCTTGGTAAAAGCGATGTAGTCGCCGCGCGGTGACCACACGGGCGTTGAATAGCGGCCGTCGCCACGACTGACGCGTTGCACACCGCCGCCAGACAGATTGAGAATGTAAATCTGCTGCGTGCCTTCGCGGTCGCTCTCGAAGCAGAGGGCACGACCGTCAGGGGCGTAACTGGGGCCAGTGTCGATGCCTTTCGACTGCGTAAAGCGGCGCATCTGGCGTGAGCGGAGATCCATTTCAACCAGACCCGTACCGCCGCCGCCTTCGATTTCCTGCACCGTAAAGACCAGTTTTTGGCCGTCGGGCGAAAAGCGCGGCGCATAACTCAGGCCTTGCAGATTGCCGAGGTTTTCACGTTTGCCAGTGTCGATGTTCATCAAGGCAACGCGCGGTTGGTCGTTGGTGTACTGCAGAAAACAGATTTCTTGTTGCGTCGGACTGAAACGTGGACTGAGCGAAATTTCCTTGCCGTCCGTCAACAGACGCGCACCGAAACCATCCTGATCCATGATCGTCAGGCGCTTCAGACGCTTGTTCTTGGTCCCGGTTTCGTCAACAAACACAACCTGGGTGTCGAAATAGCCTTTTTCCAAGGTCAGTTTTTCATAGACCCGGTCAGCGATCTGGTGAGCGAGGCGGCGCCAGACTTGAGGATTGGTGCGCAATCCCTGGCCGTCAATGGGCTTGTTGAGCAGGATATCATAGAGCCGGAAGTCGGCTTGAATGCGCCCGTCCGGGTTGCGGTAGACTCGGCCAACGAGAAGTGCTTCGGCGCCGACGGAGCGCCAGTCCTGGTACCGAGCGGGTTCGTTGATATCGGCGAAGCGTTGGATAAACGCACGCGAATCGAGGACCTGGAACAGCCCACTGTTCTGCAGATCATTTGCCAGCACTTGTGTGAAATCCGCGCCGAACTTGGCATCGTCGCTGAGGAACATTGGAATCGCAATGGCGCGCGGTTTCAGATCGGCCTGATCAATCGTGCCATCAAGGATCTCACGCTTCGGCTGTTGTGCGCCAGCCGCCTCCGCAGCAACGGCCATCGCTGTTGCACTCGAAACAGCGAGGAACCGGCGTCGGGTCAACGGGGCATAGGTCACGCGTCGTATCTCGTCCGCTGGATCGCGCAGGCGTCGGCATTGGACACCTACACGAAGAATCATCAAGTCTACTCTTGAGACGTAACAATAGCGGATTCATGGCAGCTGCGCATCCATATCGGATACAGTGATGCCGAAAATTGCTGCAGTGCGCCAAAAAATTAGCTCTTGCAGCGGATTGCGTCGCTGCTTGCATTCAGCCATAAGTATTTGCAGATGGCGCAGATCAGACCTGCGCTATAAGAGGGGCGATAGACCCTTAGTCATGCGTTGGGAGCAGGAATGACGCAGACAGCTCAAGCACAAATGACAGCATCCAGCGATGCCGGCCGCCAATCTATCGTCCTATCGCAAGTGAACAAGTGGTACGGCGAGTTTCACGTTCTGCGCAACATTAACCTGACCGTCAATCATGGCGAAAAAATCGTCATTTGCGGCCCGTCAGGCTCCGGGAAATCGACACTTATTCGCTGCATCAACCGACTCGAAGAACACCAGTCCGGCCGCATCATCGTCGAAGGCACGGAATTGACCAACGACGTGCGCCAAATCGACGCCATTCGCGCCAACGTCGGGATGGTGTTCCAATCGTTCAACCTGTTCCCGCACCTGACCATTCTGGACAACCTGTGCTTGGCCCCTGTGTGGGTCAAAAAAATGCCGCGCGCCGAGGCCGAAAAGGTCGCCATGAAGTATCTGGAACGCGTGCGGATTCCGGAGCAGCGGGACAAGTTTCCTGGGCAACTTTCCGGCGGCCAGCAGCAGCGCGTCGCCATCGCTCGCGCTCTGTGCATGAACCCCCGCATCATGCTGTTCGATGAGCCGACCTCCGCGCTCGATCCCGAGATGGTCAAAGAAGTTCTCGATACAATGATCTCGCTGGCTCGAGAAGGTATGACCATGATTTGTGTCACTCATGAAATGGGTTTCGCCAAATCCGTGGCTGATCGCGTCATCTTCATGGACCGTGGCGAAATCGTCGAGCAAGCTGCGCCGCAGGAGTTCTTCAGCAATCCAAAATCGGACCGGACCAAGCTGTTCCTGTCGCAGATCTTGAACCATTAAGGCGGCCGTGTGCGCGTGGCGGAAGCCATGAGTTCATGCAGCTCTTGCTGCACCGCTAAATTGACATCACCCGGCCCGCAATTGATAATTGGTCCGGTGAGATGAAACCCTGGCAGGGCGCGTTGCCCGGCCGGTGCTCGAAAAGACACTTGAGTGAACGAAAGGGAGTCAAAACTCAATGAAATCAATCGTAAAACTTGGAATGGCGGCAGCCGCAGTGGTCGGTTTTTCGACCGGTGCTGTTGCACAAGCCAAAAGTCTGGATGCCATCAAAGCGCGCGGTTCGTTGAACTGCGGCGTCGGCACTGGTCTCGCAGGCTTCGGCCAGCCAGATGACAAGGGCATGTGGACCGGCCTCGATGTCGAGTTTTGCCGTGCACTGGCGGCCGCCGTCGTCGGCGACCCGATGAAAGTGACCTTCAAGCCGTTGTCCGCCAAGGAGCGCTTCACAGCGTTGCAGTCTGGCGAAGTCGATTTGCTGGCTCGGAACACCACCTGGACAATCACGCGCGACAGCTCGCTGGGCTTGTCGTTCGCTGGCGTCAACTTCTATGATGGTCAGGGCTTCATGGTGAAGAAGTCGCTCGGCGTGAAGAGCGCCAAGGAACTGAAGGGTGCGTCGGTGTGCGTGCAGACCGGCACGACGACCGAGCTCAACCTCGCTGACTTCTTCCGTGCCAACAAGATGGACTACAAGACCGTCGTGTTTGAAAAGAACGACGAAGTGGTTGCCGCCTACGACGCTGGCCGCTGCGACGCGTTCACTACCGATGCTTCGGGCCTGTATGCCGAGCGCTTGCGCATGAAGTCTCCGGACGATCACATCGTGCTGCCGGAAATCATTTCCAAGGAGCCGCTCGGCCCCGTCGTGCGTCAAGGCGACAGCCAATGGTTTACCGTTGTCCGTTGGGTTCACAATGCCATGCTGAATGCTGAAGAGCTCGGCGTCACTCAGAAAAACGTCGACGAAATGGCCGCTTCCGCTAACCCGGAAATCAAGCGCTTGCTTGGCAAAGAAGGCGATTTCGGCAAAGGCATCGGTCTCGACAACGATTGGGTCGTCAAGATCATCAAAGCCGTCGGCAACTATGGCGAAAGCTATGAGCGCAACGTCGGCATGGGCTCGCGCCTGAAGATCGCTCGCGGCCAGAACGCACTCTGGAACGCTGGCGGCCTGCAGTACGCACCGCCGATCCGTTAACGAACGCTGAGGGCCGGATTTCGCACGAAATCCGGCCCTCATTGCATCCGCTGCATTATGGTTTTTCCTTGACTGGTTCGCCGGCGCTTCCTGGTTCGAAGTTTGTGGTCTAGGAGGGATTGGACGGGAGTCGGAGGATGTCAGGGCGTCCGTCCACAGCACGCCCCGCGTCGAAGGCTCCTTGTTTCTGAATTGAACACGTAAGGATCACCTTATGGCGATGACCGACGATCCGAGAGCTGTCACAGTCGATCCTCGCTTTAGTGGTCCGCCGCCGAAACAGGCGGCCGATGCCGGCAGCTTTTTGCATCGCAAGGAAGTGCGCCAGGCGATTTATCAAATCCTGCTCGTCGTTGGCCTAGCGGCTTTATTTTACATGATCGTCAGCAATGCTGCCGAAAACCTGCGCCGCCAAAACATTGCCTCCGGTTTCGGTTTCCTCGGCACGACATCTGGTTTCGATATCTCGCAGAACTTGATCGACTATACGAACACGTCGAGCTACGGCCGCGCCTTCATGGTCGGTCTCTGGAACACGGTTCTGATTGCGGCGATCGGGATCGTGCTGGCAACCATTCTCGGCTTTGTCGCTGGCATCGCGCGGCTGTCCAAGAATTGGTTGGTTGCCAAAGTCGCGACAGCCTACGTCGAACTTATCCGCAACGTCCCGTTGTTGCTGCAATTGATGCTTTGGTACTTCGGCGTCCTCAAGTCACTGCCAGGGCCGCGCCAGAGCTATAATCTGTCCGACACTTACTTCTTGAATGTTCGTGGTTTCTACATGCCGCGCTCTGAGTGGCTTGTCGGCAGCGGTCCGTTTTTCGCCTCGATTGGGCTCGGCATCATCGGCTCAATCGGCGTTGCGTGGTGGGCCAACAAGCGCCAGATGGCGACCGGACAACGCTTTCCCGTGTTGTGGGCCAGTTTGGGCCTGATCATTGTGTTGCCAGCCATCGTCTTCTTGTTGGTGGGGCGTCCGGTCGGCTTCGACTATCCCAAGCTCGAGGGCTTCAACTTCACTGGCGGCACGGTGGTTCAACCTGAGTTTGTCGCTCTGTTGATTGGTCTGGTGGTCTATACTGGTGCGTTCATTGCCGAAATCGTGCGTGCCGGTATCAATGGCGTGCCGAAGGGACAATGGGAAGCCGCCCGGGCCATCGGCCTGTCGAGTGGCCAGCTGCTGCGTCTCGTGGTCATTCCGCAGGCCGCACGCATCATCATCCCTCCGCTGACCTCGAATTATCTCAATCTGACGAAGAACTCGTCGTTGGCGGTCGCGATCGCTTATCCTGATTTGGTCAACGTCGCCGGCACGATCCTCAATCAAACCGGGCAGGCGGTCGAGGTGATCTTGATGA
>JAYSUN010000488.1:0-10116 GCA_043719045.1 Hyphomicrobiaceae bacterium
ACATTGGCTTGGATCATAAATTCTTCGATCAGGCGATGCGCATCCAGGCGTTCCGGGACAATGACGTCAGCGACGCGGCCGGATGCATCGAGCACGATCTTGCGCTCGGGAAGATCGAGATTGAGCGGCCCGCGCTCATCGCGCGCGGTGGCGAGAACCGCATAGGCGGCCCACAGCGGGCGCAACACCGGCCCGAGCAAAGGCCTGGCCTTCGAGTTTGGCCGACCATCGATGGCATCCTGCGCCGCCTGATAACTGAGCTTGGCTGCAGACCGCATCAGGATGCGATGAAACGTGTGCCCCCGTTTGGCGCCGGTTCTGTCGAAGATGATGCGGACAGCGAGCGCGGGCCGATCCTCCAACTCACGAAGGGAACACAGATCGTTGGAAATGCGCTCCGGCAGCATCGGCACGACCCGGTCGGGGAAGTAGACGGAGTTGCCACGGATTTGCGCTTCGCGGTCGAGCGCTGTGGCCGGGCGCACATAATACGACACGTCAGCGATAGCGATGGTGGTGATGAAGCCACCGATGTTGCCTGGATCTGAATCGGGCGTCGCGTGAACCGCGTCATCATGATCGCGCGCGTCAACCGGATCGATGGTGATCAGCGGGAGATCTCGCCAATCCTCCAACGGGGCCTGGCTGAGTGCAGGCAGGCTGCCAACTTCGGCCAGCACGCGCGGTGGAAAGACATCGGGGATGCCGTGGGTGTGGACTGCGATCAAGCTGATCTGGCGTTGATCACTCGGATTGCCAAGCACCTCGACGACGACGGCCGCAGGCGGGCCGAGCCGGCCGGCACGCGCGACATCAAAGCGGACGAGATCGCCGTCCTTGGCCTCGCCTTCGCGCCCCTCGGGCACCCGCCACTGCCGCATTTCTTTTTTGTCGACGGGGTCAATCCGTCCACCGCCACGCGCCTCGCGATGAAAAATCCCAACCGCGCGATGCTTTTCCTTCGGCAGCCGCTTCATCGGCACAAGGCCGTGCGTCACGCCTTCAGTGGCGGCATCAAGCCGTTCCGTTCGCGCAAGAATCCGGTCGCCGACGCCCAGTGCTGAGACGTCACCAGCCAGTTTTCTGTTGCCGCCATCCCGGACGAGCAGGCGCGGGCGCGAGCCATCGTCATCACTCCAATCCACCGGCTCAGCCAGCAGGTCCCCGTCGTCATCACGGGCGACAATGTCAAAGATGCCGGTCGGCGGAATCTTGCCCGGCTGTTTGAATTCGCGGCGGTTGCCTCTGAGTGTGCCGTCGTCTGCCAACTCATGCAGCAACGCTTTCAGCGCCGAACGGTCGCCGCCCTTGATGTTGAACGCACGCGTGATCTCGCGTTTGCCAACCGGCCCTTGCGAGAGTGCGATGAATTTCAAGATGTCGTCCTTGCTCGGCAGGCCCAATCGCATGGGGCCAGAGCGGGCCGCAGAAGCGGCGACGCGGCGCTTGGTCATTCCGGTGTCCTGGCCTGACGTGGATCCTGTGTGTGTCTGCGCACACTCCCATGCGGAACAGTCGCACAAAAGTCCACAAACCGTAACCTCATTTCCACATGCGAATCTCAGCAGAGTTGTCTCGAGTACCCTTCAAGGTTCAGCGCTGAAAACTCTGGACCATCAATCAACCGAAGCAGGCATGCGTCGGGCGATCAACGAATGTCGGCTGGAGGCAGCGGTCCTGTCCGGTTCGGTCTCACTCGAAACGCGGGCCAAACGAATTCGAACGCGGGAAGCCTTTCGGCACGACCTTACCGGCTTGGCCACGGGCGCCGATCCAGTCCTTGAGTTCGGGCCCGCTGAGCGTAAACGTGCGGCCCGCGCTGTCGGCCCACGTCAAGCCCTCCTTCTTCATGAAGACACGGGCATCGGACAATGCGCCATCGGCAAACCGTTGCAGAATCACGCCCTTGCCGCGTGTCATCTCGTTGACCTCAGCCAACGAGAAGACCAACAATTTGCGGTTTTCGCCGACAACGGCGAGTTGATCACCCATCGCGGGAACGCACAGGCGCGCCTTATCGTCATCGCCGACATTCAGCACCTGTTTGCCCTTGCGCGTGGAGGCAATGACTTCAGCCTCCGGCACCACAAAGCCGTTGCCGGCCGCCGACACCACCAGCAGTTTGCGCGCGGCATCGTGAACAAAGATATCCAGGAACTCGTGATTTTCTTCGAGATCGACCATCAAGCGCAAGGGCTCACCGTGGCCGCGACCACCCGGCAGTTGCGAGGCATCCAGCGTGAAGAATTTGCCGTTGGTCGAGAAGATCAGCAGCTTGTCGGTGGTATGCGCACGGATCGCGGTGCGCAGCTCATCGCCTTGCTTGAAATCGAGTTTGGACACGTCTTCGAGATGGCCCTTCATCGTGCGGACCCAGCCCTTTTCAGACAGGATCACGGTGATCGGCTCTTTCTCCGTCAGCACATCATCGATGTTGATTTCAACCATTGGCGCATCAGCAAAGGTGGTGCGACGCTTCCCCAAGACAGTCTTCTTGGAATACGTTTCTCGAGTTTTTTTGATTTCTTCGGTGATGCGGTCCCACTGCAGCTGATCGTCCTTGAGCAAAGTTTTCAGATCGCGGCGCTCCTGGGTCAACTTGGAGTGTTCGGCTTTGATCTGTTGTTCTTCGAGGCGTGACAAGGCCCGCAAACGCAAGTTCAGAATGGCGTCGGCCTGCACTTCGGTGAGCTTGAACCGACTGATCAGCTTGGCTTTCGGATCATCCTCGAAGCGGACGATCTTGATCACCTCGTCGATGTTCAAATAAGCAATCAGATAGCCGTCGAGCACTTCGAGGCGGTGCTCGATTTTTTCCAGCCGGTACTTGGTCCGACGGATCAACACATCTTTGCGGTGATCGAGCCATTCCTTCAACACTTCACGAACGCCAAGCACGTTCGGCACTTGGCCGTGCGACAGCACATTCATATTGAGGCCGAAGCGCAGTTCCAGCTCCGACATCTTGAACAGGCTCTCCATCAGCAGATTGGCATCGACCACCCGCGTCTTCGGCTCGATGATCAGGCGGATGTCGTCAGCACTCTCATCCCGGACATCGCCCAGAATCGGCAGCTTTTTCTCATTGATCAGCTCAGCCAGCTTCTCGACCAGTTTGCCCTTCTGCACCTGATAGGGAATTTCCGTGACGATGATTTGATAGCCACCGCGGGCGAGTTCCTCCTTGTGCCACTTGGCCCGCAGACGAAAGCCACCGCGTCCCGTGCGATACGCTTCGAGAATGTTTTCGGGCGGCTCGACGATGACGCCGCCGGTTGGAAAATCCGGGCCTGGAATGAATTCGACGATCTTTTCGACGCTGGCATTCGGGTGCTTGATCAGATGCAAGGCCGCGGCACACAACTCATCGACGTTGTGCGGCGGGATGTTGGTCGCCATACCCACGGCGATGCCGGACGAGCCATTGGCCAGCACGTTCGGGAACGCCGCCGGCAAGACCACCGGCTCTTGTTTCTTGCCATCATAGTTGTCGCGAAAATTGACGGTGTTCTCATCGATGCTGGCGAGCAGTTCGGCGGCGGTATCCGTCAGACGTGCTTCCGTGTAGCGGTCGGCTGCTGGATTATCGCCATCGATATTGCCGAAGTTGCCTTGGCCGTCGATCAGCGGATAGCGGACGTTGAAGTCCTGCGCCAAACGGACGAGCGCGTCATAGATGGCCAGATTGCCGTGGGGGTGGAAGTCACCCATGGTGTCGCCGACAATCTTGGCGCACTTGCGGTAGCCGCCCGTCGGGTTCAGTCCCAGCTGCTGCATGGCATACAGGATCCGCCGATGCACGGGCTTCAGGCCGTCGCGGACATCCGGCAGGGCGCGGCTCGTGATCGTCGACAAAGCATACGACAAATACCGCTCTTCCAACGCGTCGCGCAGGGGAACGGTCACGATAGAGCCACCATTCGGCGGCGGCGGAGGGGTCGTTTTGCTGGCCATCCCGGGCCCTTAAGCGCGTTCGCGCGTCGGTTCAAGAGCTTCGCGGCCACAGGGGTGTGGATACAAGCACGACGTCGATCCCGCCAAGTCTGTTTGGCAAACCGTGACGTCTGCGTCTCCAGTGACTGGGTTTCCAGTTGACGCGATCGCCGCCTCAGGTTACCGGGTTGGCATGATCAACAGGTTGACATCGCTGGTCCTGCGATACCGTTGCGTCGCCCTGCGCCGCGCGATCGTTGCTGTCTGATCTCTGTCCAGTCATTGAGATCGTCCCGCACCGCCCGGCATGTGTCGCGCGGTGATTGCGTTTGCGCGGCACGGCTCCCTGGGAAACCTTCAAAGGCCCTGCCATGACCACCTACAAATCCGACTTTCTGCGAACCCTCGAAGAACGCGGCTTCATTCACCAATGTTCGGACTTTGCTGGCCTCGATGCCGTTGCCGCCAAGGGACTGGCGGTTGGCTATGTCGGCTACGATTGCACGGCACCGTCACTGCACATCGGCAATTTCCTGACCATGATGCTGCTGCACTGGTTGCAGGCGACCGGCAACAAGCCGATCGCGCTGATGGGTGGTGGCACAACCCGCATCGGCGATCCGTCGGGGAAGGATGCTGCGCGGGCATTGCGCTCGGTTGAGGAAATTGACGCCAACAAGGCCAGCATCAAGGGCATTTTTTCGCGGGTTCTGAAATTTGGCGACGATCCGCACGACGGCATCATGATCGACAACGCCGATTGGCTGGTCGAACTGAAATGGATCGATCTGTTGCGCGATGTCGGCCGACATTTCTCGGTCAACCGCATGCTGACCATGGACTCGGTCAAGCTCCGTCTCGAGCGCGAGCAGGAGATGAGTTTTATCGAGTTCAATTACATGGTGGCGCAGAGCTATGACTACGTTGAACTCGCCAAGCGCGTCGGCTGCAATCTGCAAATGGGCGGGTCCGACCAGTGGGGCAACATCATCAACGGCGTCGATCTCGGCCGCCGCATGGGCTTGAAGCACCAGCTGTTTGCCTTGACAACGCCGCTCCTGACCACGGCCTCGGGCGCCAAAATGGGCAAGACCGCGCAAGGCGCTGTTTGGCTCAACGAAGATCAGTTCGCAGCCTATGACTTCTGGCAATACTGGCGCAACACGGAGGATGCCGATGTGGCGCGCTTCCTGAAGCTCTTTACGGTGCTGCCGATGCGCGAAATCCAGCGGCTGTCCGCGCTGCAAGGCGCCGAGATCAACGAGGCTAAAAAGACATTGGCAACCGAGGTCACAGCTCTGATCCACGGTCGCTCGAAAGCCGCCGCCGCGGCGGAAACAGCAAAAAAGACCTTCGAGCAGGGCACCATTGCGGCCGATTTACCGTCGATCAATGTGCCCCACGCCGTGCTGGCCGAAGGCATGGGCGTGCTGCAAGCGTTTGTCATGGCGGGACTGGCAACCTCGAACGGCGATGCGAGGCGCCAAATTCAGGGCGGCGGGCTGCGCATCAACGATCAACCGGTCACCGATGACAAACGCGCACTGGTCTTGTCCGATGCCAAGGACGGCGTCATCAAACTGTCGCTGGGCAAAAAGCGTCACGCGCTGATCCGGGTTGCCGGCTGACACAACAAAAACCCCTCCGGCCGCGCATCCCGCGTGACTGGAGGGGCTGAACCGTTCGAGGCAGGTGGCAAATACTTTTTGGATTACTGTTGGTTGCCAGCTGCGGCAGCCGAGTCGGCGGCCTTTTCAGAGAAACCGATCTTGGCGTTGGCCTGGGCGATGGCGGTTGAAATGTGCTTGTCTTCGTCGCCTGGCATGATTGACGCGTTGCATTGTGGTGCGCAGTTATAGGTCGACCGGCCAATCCCCTTGTAAACATTGACCGTGCTGACTTCGTCACGACGGACCAGGACGCGTTGATCTTGAATGATGTTGCGCTCCGCATCGAGCGCGATGATGTTGGTGATGCCAAATGATTTGCCGGTGATGACCAACAGGTTGCCGGTCTGAATGGCGACGTCAGCCACGGCTGGGTTGCCAATGATGATTTCAGCGGCCGGGCGCGGCAGGCGCAGAAGTTGTGACTGGTCGAACTTGACGATCAGGTCCTCGGCGTGGGCTTGGGCTGCAGACAGGGCCAATGCTGCAACGAGTGTGAGCCCGGCGAACAAAGCGGCGCTGCGGCTCTGTTGGGCAATAAGAATCGATCTGGGATGCGGCATCGGAGACCTCATGGGGCTGAAATGTTGACACCACCTTGCCGACAAACCCTTAAGAAAGCAGAAATGCGTGGCTCGGAGTGGATCAAACGCGATTCGCCCCTCGGTCATGAGGCAGAACCACGGGGGTTGCATGGCGCACATGTTGCACGGCGACACGACGACGACCCAGACACCCGAGCCGCTCGAGCCAAAGCTGATTTCGATTCTCCGGGATGAGGCCTATGGTCTGGAACGATTCAAGAGTGATGCCATCGCCGGGTTGACGGTTGCGATCATCGCTCTGCCTCTATCAATGGCCATCGCCATTGCCTCAGGCTTGCCACCTGAACGCGGCCTGTTCACAGCCATCGTCGGCGGCTTCATCATTTCAGCGCTGGGCGGGAGTCGATCTCAAATCGGCGGCCCCGCTGGCGCCTTCATCGTGCTTGTTGCAGCGATCACTGAACGACACGGCTATGATGGACTTGTTCTGGCGACCGCCATGGCCGGCACGTTGATGATCGCGCTCGGACTTTTGCGGCTCGGGTCGCTGATCGGGTTTGTGCCGTTTCCGGTGACCATCGGCTTTACCGCGGGCATCGCCGTGATCATCTTCACTAGCCAGATCAAGGATCTGCTCGGCTTGTCACTGGTCAAGGAACCGGCGGCTTTCTGGCCTAAACTCCAAGCCTTGGCGTCAGCCATAACGACCATCAAGCCAACGGCGGTTGTCATGTCGGCGGTTGGGGTCGGCATCATTCTTGGGCTACGGCAATACCGGCCGAAATGGCCGGCCTTGTTGATCGCGGTCGCAGGCGGCGCTGTGGTGACGGCCCTATTGAAGCTCGACATCGATACGATTGGCACGCGCTTCGGCGGCATTCCCGCGATGCTGCCTGCGCCGGTCTTGCCAGACTTCAG
Organism: Hyphomicrobiaceae bacterium; assembly: GCA_043719045.1. Taxonomy (GTDB): domain Bacteria; phylum Pseudomonadota; class Alphaproteobacteria; order Rhizobiales; family Hyphomicrobiaceae; genus JABFRJ01. The sequence goes on from JAYSUN010000488.1 coordinate 7,064, forward strand.
CTGGGCCAAAGCGCGTGCTGTTTTGCCGGACGCCATTGCCATCGCCTTGCTGGGCTCGATTGAATCACTCCTGTCCGCGGTAGTTGCCGACAGCATGTCCAGCCGACGTCATCGCTCAAACATCGAGCTGGTCGCGCAGGGCTTGGCCAACATTGGCTCGGTGGTGTTCGGCGGCATGCCAGCGACCGGCACCATTGCGCGCACAGCAACCAACATTCGTGCCGGTGGCACCAGCCCGGTCTCCGGCATTCTCCATGCCGTCTATCTGCTGTTGTTCATGATCATTGCGGCCCCACTTGCGGTCCACGTGCCCTTGGCCGTCCTTGCCGCCGTCCTGGCAGTGACGGCCTGGAACATGGCGGATCGACATGAGGTTGTGCAGCTGCTGCGGCCGTCACGTCCGGATTCGGCCATTCTCCTCACAACATTCCTGCTGACCGTGTTTGTCGATCTACTCGTTGGCATTTCCGCGGGCGTTGGTTTGGCGCTACTGCTGCATGTCGCGCAGTCAGCGCGCGGATTGTCGATTGGGTTGGAGACACGCGGCGAGGTCACGGTTTATCGCGTGAATGGCCCGTTGTTCTTTGCCACAGCGGCACGTGTCGGCCAGGCGCTCGACCCGCGGTTCACGACCCAACGCACTGTCGTCCTGGATCTGTCAGGCGTGACTCTGATCGACTCGAGTGGTGTCAACGCGCTTGAATACGCCGTCGCGAAACTCCGCGGGACGGCAAGCCGCACAATCCTGTGCGGCGTGCCACCATCGATACGGCTTGCACTGGCATCGACTGACCTTGGCAACGCGAGTTATGCCAAGACGCTTGACGACGCCTTACGCGGATCTGCTTGAGACACAAACTGGGGGACCACGACCATGTTACCGAAAATCATCTTGACCTTGCTCCAACTCCACATCGGTTGGACCTATGCGCCGCAGCTTCGCGCGCTCATTCCGGTCCAGTTCGGCCAGCTCAACATCTTCCTGCTGGCGGTGCTGGTCGCAGTCGTGATCTGGCTGGTCGGCCATCTTGGTGCGCTCGTGCTCAAGGAGACGCCGGCCCCGACCAATAGTACGCTGGCTTACGCCCTGGTGCTGGCCCTGGTCTTTGCCGCGCTGACACTGGTGCCGCAAGTGCCATCATTTGTGAACAGCACGCTTCGACTGGGCATCCCGCTGGTCGCGTATCCATTGCTTGGCGCCGTGATCGGCTATCTCATCAAGCGCTGAGTGCGGAGCTCAAGGTTTTGCTGGTAACAATTTCGCGTGCAGGGCGCCCGGACTTGGTCGACCTGTCGTTGAGCCACCAGCGGATTCAATACTGACGCCGAAGGTCGCCGCCTGGAGCAGGTTCGGATCATACTCGGTCAACGACTTGCGCTGCAGCGGCAGCGAACCATCGTCCAACACGCCGAGCGAACGCGGGGCCGGGCCCAACCGATCCGAGGCGATCCACAACTGGTAGGTTTTGCCTGCCAGCTTTTCTGCACCGACGGGTCGGATCGTCAGCTCGCGGGTGGCAAGATCGATGGTCAACATAAACGACGGCAACTGGTCATCCTTGACAAAGGCCGCGACAAAAGTCTGAGGCGTCGGTGGGATAATGGCATCCCGGAAGACGGCGACAAAGGCGAACGATGCGGCCATTGCGGACGCGGCAACCGTCGCCCATCGCCACCGCGTGACGCGCCGTTGCAGGTCGATGACGTTGGCGCTCGGCTGGGGCGGCGGTTGTTGAGCTTTGGCAATGGCCGCCTCGATCCGGCCGAACAGATCTGAGGGCGGCGTGACGTTGGCGGTGCTGGCGGTCAGGGGCGCAAGCCGGACCTCCCACGCGGCGATGGCTGCGGCAACCGTGGGCTCTCGTCCCCGGCGTGCGTCGATCGCTTGGCGCTCGGCCGCACTCAGTGTGCCCAGGACGTATTCGCCAGCCAGGGCATCGATGTCCTCTGGTTCGCTCATGAGCTGAGGCACTCCTTGAGCTGCTTCAGGCTACGATGCAACCAGGTTTTGATCGTCGCAACCGGATGGCCAAAACGCGCCGACAACTCCTCGCGTGAGTAACCTTCGAGGTACGCAAGTTTTACAATATCTCGTTTTTGCAGCTCCAGACCGTCGAGGCAGCGCATCAGTCGCACGCGATCTTCAGCACTCGACAGCAGATCAACTGCCGAGGGTGACTGATCCGGCACTTCCAGCGCTTCAGGGGCGTCATCGATGCGGATGTGTGACGCTTTACGGACTTCGTCCAAGGCACGGTTGCGGGCAATCGTCACCATCCACGTTACAGGTGACGCTCGTGTCGCGTCAAAGTCTCCCGCCCGTTGCCAGATCTTCACATAAACCTCCTGGACGATCTCGTCCGTGAGGTCGCGCCTCTTTAGAATACGCAGGACGACACCATAAAGTTTCGCAGCCGTCGCCGCGTACACGCGGCCAAAAGCGGCGCGATCCCCCGCAGCCACCAGCCGCAAGTTCTCGGTCAACGCTGCCGGTGTATTGGTCATGTCTCTCAAAACGGCGCTCGATCCCTGCACTTCGGCCCGATCCCCTGCACTCTGAAACGTCATGCCGTGCTTTGCCGAATCTGTCCAGAAGGTCCAGTTGCATCGGCGCGTACACCCCATCCGAGAAAATACGTGCCCCAGCATGAAAAGTTTCAAAGCGCGGGTCGCCGCCACATAGCAGTGTGGCTCGTCTTCAAACGGCGCCTTGCCGCCCTTGATGATGCGGTGATCGCGATTGCGAAAATGACACCAGTCGGACGCCGGCAAGGGGCAAGCACGGTCGCGTGGGCAGGGCGCTGCCATGTCCAACCGGCCTTGGCAATAACGGCGCGTGCCGGTCGCAGTCTGGCAAAGCCGTGCATTGTCCCCGGCTCAACCAGGACCAGGACCTCACGCGTCAACGTCAGTGCGCGGGCGACAATGGTATCGGCTGTGGCCACGGGATGTTCAACCCAGGGTGATTCAATTCACCACATATGATGCCGACGCGAACAGGATTCTGACAGCCCCGGAGTCACTGGGGGCCGGCCATGAACACGCAGACACTG
>JAYSUN010000489.1:0-3561 GCA_043719045.1 Hyphomicrobiaceae bacterium
TGTCGCATCCGCCCACGCCATCAAGAGGCCTTCCTCAAGTTGGACTTCGCCGCCGGCGAGTGCGCCCAGGTCGACTGGGCGCTATGCCGAGCTCGGCATAGCGCCCACTACGCCGAGCCCCCGGACATGCCGAGTAGCTGTTCGGCATCTATTTCCTCGGCCACCCTCAGTTGCCACGTGGATTGATGAAGTTGACTCGGCATAGTCCCGCTGGACTACAGGTTCTTCAGGAACGTCAGCAGAGCGTCATCAGGCTTGTAGGTCGATGGCATGGACCCTGGTGGTGTTGTTCTGGCCAACGTGCGTCGCTTCAGTTCAAGATCTGCACTCAAGTAGACGTGGGTCGTCTCGACGGATTCATGGCCGAGCCACAATGCAATCACGGTGGTGTCGACGCCGGCTTGCAATAGGTCCATCGCTGTGGTGTGCCTCAGAACGTGTGGCGATACGCGTTTGCCTCGCAGCGACTGGCAGGTCTGTCGCGCCTTGTCTACATGCCTGGCGAGCAAATACTGAACGCCGTCACTGCTCAAGCGGCCGCCGCTACGGTTGGGAAATGCGATCTCACCACCACCTCGCAAAGGCTCCCGGAACCAGGCTTGAAGTACTGCGGCCGTCTGCTTCGTCAACGGCGTGCAGCGCTCCTTACGACCCTTGCCCGTCACGCGAACGTGTGCGCCCGTGCCAAGGCATACATCTGCGCGAGTGAGCCCTGTCAACTCGGACAAACGCAGCCCGGACTGAATCGCCAGCAGGAGCCACGCGTAGTCGCGCCGGCCGCTCCACACGCCTCGGTCGGGCGCGGCAAGCAACGCATCTACTTCCGGGCGATTCAGATAACCGATCTGCTGATGCGTACAGCGCTTGCAAGGAATCGCCAGTACTCGTTGGATCTGTTCAGCATGCTCAGGCAGCTCGAATGCGGCGTACTTGAACAAGGATCGGATTGCCGTCAGCCGTAGGTTGCGAGAGCGCGGCGTGATGCCGCGACGGTCCTCCAGATCGTCGAGATAGGCGCTCACCAGCGGGGCGTCGATGTCCTGCCAGGCAAGGTTCGATGGGCTCTTGCCGGTTCGAGTCTTCGAAAATGTCAGCAACAAGCGGAACGTGTCGCGATACGAGCCGACGGTGTGGGGGCTGGCGTGACGTTGCTGAAGTAGGCGGTGCGTAAAGAAGCGGGTCAACACGCTCGCGAAGCTGATCGCAGGCATCATGACCTCTGCTCCCAATGTCGTTCGAGCCGCTCTTGCGCGAGAGACATGAGTTCTGGACGGGCAGAGAGGTACCAGTAGGTGTCGCGAATCTCGGTATGACCCAGGTAGGCCGATAGCACAGGCAACCGTCGCTCGACGTCGTGGCCGTCTCGGTACCACTGCAGCAGGGTCTGCAGTGCAAAGCGATGGCGAAGATCGTGCAAGTGCGGGCGGCGCCGCTCTCGTTGATTGGTCACCCCGTTCTTCTTGAGCAGGCGCTGGAATGTATCGAGTGTTTGATCGCGCGTCAGGGGCGCGCCCCGCTCATTCACAAACACATGATCAGTCGAGCGAGGGTCAAAGTGTGAATGTCGGCGTCGCATGTAGTCGGCAAGAACCTCAACCGTGCTGGAGTGCAAGGGAACGAGTCGAGACTTCCCAAACTTGGTCGAGCGAATCGTGAGGACTGCCTCTTGTAGATCGACATCCTCGAAAGTCAAAGCGTGCGCTTCGCCGATCCGAAGCCCAGATACGCTCAGGAGCCCAAACAGGCAGTGGAACGTCCAGCGGCGCAATCCGTCTGCAGGGGCAAGCGCCAATGCTGCGTGCAGCAATTGCTCGATATCGCCGTCGCTGAAGAAGTGCGGTTGCGGTCGAACTCGTCTACACGGGATCAGATCGGTCGGTGGAATCTGTGTCCGCGCATCGATCGCACTGCAATAGCGGGCGAAGCCGCGTATGAAACCAAGACGTCGAGCCCACTGGATGTCCTGCACTGCGGTTGGCAGCTGCGCCCACTTCAAGGCAATCTCATTCGTGATGTGATCGAACCCCGTGGACTCCATGTACGAGACGAACGTGGCCAAGCCGGTCCCTTCCGAGATCAACTTGAATCCCAATCCGCGACGCGTCGTGAGGTAGTCGTGCAGCAGCAAGCGCAAGGTGTTCATGGTGCAACCCCCGGCCACGCCAAGCTGAGCGGGCGCAGCGCGGCGAAGTCGACCTTCGCGTAGATGCCAGTTGTCTTCTGACGCTGATGCCGCAGCAGGCTGCCAATCTCGGTCAGGTTGGCACCTTGGCGCAGCATCTCACAGGCCAAGGCATGGCGAAACTGATGTGCTCCGCCGTGTCGTGGGCGCACTCCTGCACGGGCAATGGATGCAACGATGATCGAGCCGATGCTGGTTGACGACCCAAGGCCGCGGATCGGTGCGTTGGCGCGCAAAAACAGGAACCGATAGTTGCTGCGCGGTCGGCCCCGTTGCAGGTACTCTGCGATCGCTTGGCCAACATCTGCAGGCAACGGCATCTCAGACCTCTGGCCGCCCTTTGAGCCGACGACCGTGAGCGAGCCGATATCCCAATCGATGCTGTCAAGGGTCAGTGCCACGATCTCGCCGGAACGAAGGCCCAAGCGGGCCAACAACATCAAAATGGCGTAGTCCCGACAGCCGACAGCTGTGTCACGCCTGCAACCGTCCAAGACCGCACGCACGTGATCAGCGGAAATGGCTCGCGGTATTCCCGTCATCGACCAGTTTGGAACAGTCGGCACAGCCGCAGCCAGATCCAGCACGATGTCGCCGCGAAAGCGCAAATAGCGCAGAAACGAACGCAGTGCGATGGTTGCGGACTTGGCGCGAGCCTGGCTCAACTGAGATGCCCGGCGCTTGATAAATCCCACCACATCGGCGGCGCACAGCTTGGTGAGTTCGATGGCACCGACTCCGAAGCGCTCAGTAAGAAACCGTTCGGCGAACGCAAGGTATTGGATGCACGTCGCGCGTGACAGCGCTTGAGCCTCACGCAGGTGGCGTCCGAACGCGACGACAACTATCTGGATCGCCGATGCCGCGACGCATGGAGCGCTCACCTGATGGTCAACCAAACCCGCTTCACGCAGAAAGGTCATCAGCCTGAGCAAGCAGAGATGGTCCCCGGAGCGAGTCGAGTGGCGACGCTTCAACCGTCGCAAGAATCGATCAACATGTTCGTCCGACAGCTTGCACAGACCGACCGCGTTCGCCTTCAGCCAATGGCTGAACTTGGCGACTAACCGTATTTGCGGAGCCGTCGAGCGGCGCCTGAATCCTTGCTCGCCCAAGTGCCTCGCGAACGCATCGATGTGAGGTGCCAGCGGACCCTCGGGGGCACGCAACAAAGACCACGGCTTGACTTCGGACTGTTCCATTTGATCCTCCAGGAATGGGGCGGCAACCTTGGAGGAAAAATGCAATGCCGAGTAGCGCAGCTATGGCGGCCCTCTCTCAACAGCGGCGTCGATGCGGTTACTCGGCATGTCCGGGGGCTCGGCGTAGTGGGCGCACTTCGGCCATCTGGTGGTCGGGCGGGCCAAGCGGCCGCTGAT
>JAYSUN010000490.1:0-3559 GCA_043719045.1 Hyphomicrobiaceae bacterium
GAACGAGAAAGCTTTGGTAAGGTGTGATCGACATGGCTGGCCTCGAGGTACGGACTTGACCGTAAAACGCGCCAAAGCGCTGTACGTTCCAGTGCGTGGGCGGACTCGGATGCAACAGCCAATCTGTTTCACTGCCGGGACCAACGCTGGTCGGTATTCACGCCTGTGCCGCTGATATGGAACTCTTTGCCAGTCAACGTGTTCCCTCCTGTGATCCAGCCTCGTACACCGCTGCGCTTCGACTTCTCGGGTCGCACCTGGCAACGCCCCGGCGGAAAGGAAGCCAGATGATGCGGACGATCAGGCATCGCGACACACGGCCGACCAGCAAGAAGAACTTACGCGGCGGGCGCGCACTTTGGTCGGACAGCCCTCACATTCGCATCAGGCATCGTACTGTTCTTGAACGAGACAAGTGTGACGTCGCCATTGTCGGCGCGGGAATCAGCGGCGCGATCATCGCCTTGATGCTAGCCGAAGCTGGTCACGACGTGGTCATTATCGATCGCCGGGAGCCGATCCAAGGCAGTACGATCGCAAGTACCGCAATGATACAATTCGAGCTCGACACCCCTGTCAGCGAGCTGGCGGACAAGATTGGTGCCAAGAGTGCAGAACGCGCCTACCTCCGTTCGGCGCAGGCGGTGAACGCACTGCTCGACTTGATCGGCCGTCATGACATTGCATGCGGGGCAAAACCGCGGTCGGCACTTTATCTTGCTGGTAACGCAATGGGGCGACGGCGATTGCGTGACGAGGCAACGTATCGCGCGCGTATCGGGCTAGATTCGACTTTTTTGGATCAGGGCACTCTTCGAGACCGTTTCGCCATCGATCGCACCGGCGCGATATTATCCACCGGTGCGGCAGAGTTGAACCCGGCACAGTGCGCGGCCGGCTGCCTGAGAGCAGCGCAGCGGTTCGGCGCGCGAATCTATGCCCCGATCGCTGTCGACAAGATCGCGACTGCCAAGGAAGAGATCGAACTGACAACTGAGTTGGGCGGACTTGTTTCCGCGCGTCGCGTCATTTTTGCGACCGGCTACGAGGTCGCGCCCGGCGTACCGAAGGGCGAGTATGACATCATCTCGTCCTGGGCCATTGCCACAAAGCCGCTGCCTTCATCTTCGTTTTGGCCGCTGCGCTGCTTGATCTGGGAAGCTTCCGATCCGTACCTTTACCTGCGCTCGACAGCTGACAACCGCATTGTCGCCGGCGGCGAGGATTCAGAAGTGACAGACCCAAAGCGCCGTGATCAGGCGATTGCCATCAAGAGCAAAGCGCTGTTGGCGAAGGTCGAGCACCTGTTGCCGGGCCGCCGTCTCGCCATCGACTACGCCTGGGCCGGAGCATTCGCCGACAGCCCGACCGGTCTACCCCATATCGCCGAAGTTGACGGCATGCCGAATTGCCTGTCGGTGCTTGGGTGTGGTGGCAATGGCATTACGTTCAGCATGGTTGCTGCGGAAGTCGCGTGTCATTGGGTGGTCGGTCGAACAGATCCTGACTCGGATCTCTTTAGATGACTCAATTTCCCGGCGCGCGATGGAACCAGACGATGGATGGGCGGTTTTCCTTGAACCGCTAACTCTTGGAGATCTGGTCATGGCCAATGCCGAACTGCACAAATTGTTCGTCCACACCTTGAAGGATGTTTATTACGCCGAGAATGCGATCACGAAGGCCCTGCCCAAAATGAGCAAGGCCGCGCGCAGCAAGTCCCTGAAGGCGGCATTCGAACAACATCTGGAGGAGACGCAGGGTCAGATCACGCGTCTTGAACAGGTGTTCGCAGCGATCGACGAAAAGCCGACAGGTGTGCCGTGCGAAGCTATCAAAGGGATCCTCAAAGAAGGCGACGAGGTCGCCGACGAATTCAAGGGGAGCGCTGCCCTGGACGCCGGCTTGATCGCTGCGGCTCAGGCGGTCGAGCATTACGAAATCGCCCGTTACGGCGCACTGCGGACCTGGGCCGAAGAACTCGGGCTCACCGACGCCGCAGCACTTCTACAGGAAACTCTGTCTGAGGAAGAGGCGACCGATCAGGCTCTCTCCGAGTTGGCCGAGTCCGAAGTCAACGCGGCAGCCGCTTGACGGCCTCCAGTTTTTCTCGCTGCGGATTGGGACCCGGCAAGCGTCTACTTGCCGGGTGCATGCTTTGCGATGCACGTCGTTACTGCACAAATCTACTTCGCGACAAGCAGGATCGGGATGTGCACCGATGCGATGAGCGCAGCACTCCGTGGGCCAAGGAACGCCGTATTGCCTTGCCGTAGCGACGTGCCGACAACGATGAGATCGTAGTGTCCCGTCCGTGCAGCGCGCGCGATTGCGGCTTCTGGGCTGGCATGTGTCAGCGTCAGCGCGGTGACTGCCACGCCGCTTCGCTTTCCCAAACGGCGTGCATCGACGAGGACTGATAGTCCTTGCCGCCGCGAGCGCCCCTGCAGCAAGTTCCCATCGTCGCGGGGGTCGAAGACATGCAGCGCTGTCACTGTTCCCTCACTCGCTTTGGCAATCGTCAGCGCAATTTCTGTTGCCAACCGCGCTTCAATGGTACCCCCGGTGGGAACGAGTAGACGCAATGCGGATGATGCGCTCGGGCGCATGTGATGCGCGTTGAAAACGATCCCCACCGGTCCGGCAAAGTCGGCGACCAGCCGTTGGATCTGGGTTTCAAAGCGCTGCGATGTGGTCGACACAGGCGTGGCGACGCCGACAAAGACGATGCTGTAGCCTTTGGCGATTTCCTTATCGACGGCGTCATGTGACGCGTTGGATTTTATGCGCAACAAGTCATCGATCGACAGGTGCCGCAGGGGGGTCGCTGGTCCCACTTCGTTCGCGAGCTTCGTTGATACACTGGCCGCCGCTGCAGCGACGTGATCACGCGCCGAGACAGTGCCGTCGCGGCCGCCCTGCGGATCCATGACCGTCATCAAAACCTGTCGCTGGCCACCAAACCGCCCGGCCAGCTGTGCCGCAAGAACACCGTTTGGGCTCGCATCGGCATAAATGAGTGCGCGCTCCATATGCGGCACACTCTCGGTTTCTTCAGCGGCTTCTGCCTCAAGCCGCTTCGCCTCATCATCCCTCAGCGGAACGCGTGCCATCATCCACCGCAAAGTCGGCGGCATGGCCATCGTCGTCACGACCGCCATGGCCACAATCATCGTGTAGAGTTCTTTGCTCAAAGCACCCATCGCCAAACCGATACTGGCAATGATCACTTCTGTGGATCCACGTGCGTTGAGTGCGGTGGCCAGTGCCAGGGATTCCCGTCCGGTCAGGCCGCCCAATCGTCCGCCGGCAAGTGCGCCTAGGAATTTGCCGATGCAGGCGACGACTATGACAGCTACCGTAAACATAAGAAGTGTCGGATCGAACAGCGTGCGAAGATCCATTCCGAGCCCGGCGACCGCGAAGAAAATCGGACTGAAGAAGGCCAGGATGAAGCCGCGCAATTCGTCTTCGATGTGTTCGGTCAGGATCGGAGACTGGCCAATAAGAACTCCAGCGACAAACGCGCCGAAGGCGGTGTGCACGCCAATCAATTCAG
>JAYSUN010000050.1:0-2355 GCA_043719045.1 Hyphomicrobiaceae bacterium
GAGAGAGAGAGAGAGAGAGAGAGAGAGAGAGAAATTCACACCGTCACTACTGAAAATTACGCAGCCACCAATTTTTCAGCCTGAACCAAAAGACCGTCGAGCGTCGAGCGGCTCTCAGGTCCCATGATTCCGACTGACCGAGTCTGCGCGTCGCGCCACACCGGAAAGGCTCTGTAGATCACGTCCTGCCCTTTGGGTGTGAGGTGCAGGCCACGACCGCGACGGCCCGCCGGCGGGTCCATTGTGAGCAGCCCAAGCGCCAACAACCGTTTCAGGTTGCGCGACAAAGTGGACTTCTCAATATCCAGTTCACCACCAATCTCGACAGCCGTAATGCCGTCCTGGTTGGCGAGTTGCGTGAGCAATGTAAATTGGCTGGACGTGATGCCATGAGACCGCAGCGCATCGTCATAAATGCGGGTCACAATTCGGCTCAGTTGCCGAACCCGCGTCGCAAGGCACGCCTGAGCGGTGCTTTCTGCGATTTCGCTCAGCGAAAGCGACTGTCTAGCCTGTGGTGGCGTCAAGGTATCCATGAGGTCTCTCCCGAGCAGTGCAGGAGACCGGACGCGAAACAGACGGTCAAATACGGTTGCAGTAGTGAGTAGCCGCGATTCGGGGATAAAATGCAATCGTGCGACTGGCTAGGAAGATCGCCATTGTTGCCTGAAACATGGGTTGATCGCGCAACATGTCTGCTTGATTTATTGCGGCTGGACGGGCATCGTCGACCAACTTTTCCAGGGAGGAAACGACATGCTGATCAGATTATGGGGCCCCTCAACGGCCGCAGTTGCATTTGCGGCGATCGTCGCGATCACGAGCGCGGCTTCGGCACTAGAGACGAAAGTGGCGATTGGCATGTCAGGTTGGACCGGCTTTGCGCCGCTCACTCTGGCCAAGGAAGCTGGAATTTTCAAGAAGAATGGCCTTGACGTCACAATCAAGAAGATCCCGCAGGCCTCGCGCCACTTAGCCATCCAGTCCGGCGACATCCAGTGTGCCGCGACTACCGTTGAGACCTGGGTGGCCTGGAACGCGAATGGCGTTGCCACCAAGCAGATCTTCCAACTCGACAAGAGCTATGGCGCCGATGGCATGGTGGTCCGCAACGACATTGCCAAAATCGCGGACATCAAGGGCAAGACCGTTGCCGCGTCAGCCCCCGGGACCGCGCCCTATTTCACGCTGGCCTGGTTCCTGAAGAAGAACGGCTTGTCGGTCAAAGACGTGACTGTCGTGTCAATGGAGCCGGGCCCAGCGGCTCAGGCTTTCATCGCTGGCCAGAACGATGTGGCGATGACCTATGAGCCCTACCTTTCGGCGGTCCGTGCCGCCCCGCAAGCTGGGAAGATCATCGCGACCACACTCGACTATCCGATGATCATGGATACCTTTGGCTGCACGCCAGCGTTCCTCGATGCCAACGCCAAGGCGGCCAAGGCTTTGGCCGACAGCTACTTCGAGGCTTTGGAGATGATTGCCAAGGACCCCGCGAAGTCGAACGAGATCATGGGGGCCGACGTCAAGCAGCCCGGCGAAAAGTTTGCGGAATCGTCAAAGTATCTGCGTTGGCAGGATCGGGCCGCCAACAAAACCTTCTTCGCCGGCGAACATGCCAAGTTCTCAGCTGAAGCTGCCGACCTCCTGCTCGAACTCGGCATCATCAAGGCCAAGCCCGACATGAACGCCCTCGCCGACACACGCTATATCCAGTGATCGTCGATTGATCGCCAAGTAATCGCGCTGGTTGCCGGCTCCCTTCGTGATTTGCGAAGGGGGCGGTGCCGCAGAGCGGTTGAGTGGCCGCGGCTGACTCGGCCGGCACTGAACCTCGCGCCCATTGAGGCGCTGCCCCCTTCAGCACTGACCTTCACATGCGCCCACTGGAACCCGTCTCCCAAACCGCGCGCATCCTTCTTGGCGTCTCGTTTTTCGTGCTCTTTTTTGCAGCCTGGGCCATCGCCACGCTTGGCGGTTTCGTGCCCAAAATCTTCCTGGCTGACCCGATCACGATGGTCCACGATGGCATCGAGTTGTTGACCAAGTTCAACTTTGCATACGACATCGGCATGACCGTCTGGCGCGTCGTCGGCGGCTTCGTGCTGGCCGCGTTCGTCGCCGTCCCGATCGGTATCTTGATGGGTGCGTACAAGCCTATCGAAGCCTTCCTCGAGCCGTTCGTATCGTTTGCGCGCTACCTACCAGCCTCTGCATTTATTCCGCTGTTGATTTTGTGGGCGGGTCTCGGCGAAAAACAGAAGCTGCTGGTCATTTTCATCGGCTCCGTCTTCCAGATCATCCTGATGGTGGCGACCACCGTCGGCAACACCCGCCGCGATCTGGTCGAAGCGG
>JAYSUN010000491.1:0-10092 GCA_043719045.1 Hyphomicrobiaceae bacterium
TTGCCGCCAAGGCCACTCGCGTAACGGAGACGCGGCTGAAGTGGTCGTGGCAGTGACGCGCTGTGACGGGTTGCGACGGGTTAAGCCAAGGCCGATTTAACGGCGGCAGCCGCCTCTTGGGTGGCACTGTTTGCTGCCCGGACGATACGACCCATGGTGATGAAACCGTGGATCATGCCGGGATAATGTTTGCGGACAACGGTCACACCTGCGGCTTCGAGCGTGTCAGCGTAGGCAAGGCCTTCGTCCAGCAAAACGTCGTAACCGGCTGTTGCCACATATGCGGGCGGCAGGTGGCTGTGATCCTCGGCCTTGATCGGAGACGCACGCCAATCCGCTCGCAGATCAGCGCCGCCCGAATAGTGCTCCCAGAACCATACCATGGCCTTTCGGGTGAGTGGCAGGACATCGCCGTTGGTGGTGATGGATGGGCGGCTCATGTCGCTGTCAACAGCAGGATAGATCAATAACTGCAAGCGTAAAGGCTTGGCGAGCTTGCCGCGCAACGCAATGGCGACGGTCGCTGCGAGATTGCCGCCGGCACTGTCGCCGCCGACCGCGAGGCGCGCCGGATCGATGCCGAGATTGGCTGCCTCGGCGATAATGTACTGTGCCGCGGCAAGGCTATCGTCGACCGCTGCCGGGAACCGGTGTTCTGGGGCCAGGCGATAGTCAACGGCGATGACGGCGTGACCGCTGCCGTTCGCCAATTCGCGACACAGGGTGTCATGTGAGTCGAGATCGCCGATCACCCAACCACCGCCGTGGAAGTAAATCAGGGCACCCGTTGCGCCCTTGTTGGCTGGTGTTTTCGGGCGATAGAGACGCAGTGCAATGCCACCGTCGGGACCTGGCGCCGACAGTTCAGCAATGCCACCCATGTCAGGGGGATCAGGTTGCAGGAACGGTCGGCTGCGAGCCATGCCGTCGCGCGCCTCGATGGGCGTCTGCTGCTCAAGCGGCGGTCGCCGGGCGGCTGCGAAAAGCGCATGGACTTTTAGGCAATCGGGATCGAGTGGCATGGTTTGAGGCCCGCTATTGGAGGGGGATGGTGCGCGTCATGACCGCTAGAGCGCTGTCCACACAAACGCGCTGATGACGACGCTATAGCCATTTTGCGTGTCGCAATTTCTGCAGTCAACCGAACTCCATTCAGCCAGAGAATGCTCTCGCCGGTGACGCCTGCCAACAGTGTTTTGCACACTTGCGTCTGCGCGGGCCTCATGTCTGCTATGTCGAGGGCTTGGTGTCCTGACAAATAACCAATGTGCAAGAGGCGATTGATGCCCGTGACGACAGAGAAATCCGGTGCCGTTTGGACCGTTATTCAACATCGGCCAGAGGCGCGTAATGCCGTCGACCCTGAGCATGCCGACGCGCTGTACGCTGCCTTCGCTGCGTTTGACCAGGACGATAGCGCCAGCGTCGCAGTGTTTTGGGGAGCTGGCGGAGCATTCTGTGCGGGCTACGATTTGAAGTCGGCAGCATCCCTGCTGCAGACTTCGGCGCCCCTCGCGCTGGATTTTCCGAACGACGGTAGCACAGCCCCGCGCGGGCCGATGGGACCGTCGCGGATGCATCTGTCGAAACCGGTGATTGCCGCAATTGAAGGCCCGGCGGTGGCGGGGGGCATGGAGCTGGCACTGTGGGCCGATGTGCGGGTGATGGCTGAGACGGCCTACATGGGTGTGTACTGCCGTCGCTGGGGCGTGCCGCTGATCGATGGCGGGACGGTCCGTCTGCCGCGTCTGGTCGGCCAGGGCCGAGCCCTCGACATCATCCTGACCGGACGCAAAGTGCCAGCTGAGGAATGTCATCGGATCGGCTTGTGCGAGCGCCTTGTGCCCCACGGCCAAGCGCGTGCTGAAGCCGAGGCGATGGCTGCCGAAATTGCCCGTTTTCCCCAAGCCTGCGTCCGGGCGGATCGGCAGTCGGTGTATCTGGCGCACGGCACGCCTGTGCGTCAGGGGCTTGAGCGGGAATGGGCCAATTCCGAGCACATTGTCGGTCAGGAAGGCATCGCAGGTGCCGGACGCTTCGCAGCGGGTCGTGGTCGTGGCGGCGACTTCAGCGAGATTTAGTGCAGTCGGGCCGGGTCCTCTATGGGTGACACGGCGGCTATGCTATCGCAGGATCGCAAAAAGCGGGAGAGTCACGACTCATGCCTGAGACAACAGTGGAACGCAAAGCGCGCATTGCCCGCGCGTTTCTGAGTGCGGATGACGAAATCCGGATCTCGGCGGCCATCCAAGCGGTCGAGACGACGACGTCGGGTGAGATCGTCGCCGTCGTCGCGCCTGAGAGTGATAGTTATTTGTGGGCGCCAGTTTTGGCCGCCGCGTTGATTGCGCTGGCCATCGAGGCGCCGTTTTTGTTTTTGACCTGGATGAACGTGTATTGGATCTATCTGTTGCAGATCGCGACTTTTATCGGGTTCTGTTTCGGGTTGATGCAGCGGCCGTGGCGCTTCATGTTGGTGCCGCAGTCGCTGAAGCGCGAACGGGCGCACGGTCGGGCGGTTGAACAGTTCCTGGTCCAGAACCTGCATACCACAACCGGGCGCACCGGCGTGCTGATCTTTGTTTCGGTGGCCGAGCGCTACGCCGAAGTTCTGGCAGATCAAGGGGTGCACAGCAAAGTGCCGAAAGACGAATGGCAGCGCATCGTCGACCAACTGACGGCTCAGATCGGCGTTGGCAAGACCGGTGATGGTTTTGTTGCCGCGATCCAGAGCGCCGGCAAGATTTTGGCGACTCATTTTCCGCCTGGCACGGCAGACCCACATGCCCTGCCAAACCATTTGATCGTGTTGGCCTGAGCATGGCTTGTGGCAGCGTTGGCCGCTATTTGCCCTCGAGCAACAGCACATCAACGAGTTTCCAGCCAAAGCCTTGTTGCCCCAGGATCGCGACAACACGTCCATTCGGGATGCGCGGGTGTGTCGCCTCGATGCGGAAGCGCGTCGGGCTTTCGAAGAAGGCCCAACGCAAGCGACGGGGCGGCATCGGATCATCGGGGTCTTCGGGGTCGTCAACAGTCGGCTCAGCCTTGGGTGCGGGCTGTTGCGGCGATGCTGGCTCTCGCTTCATGCGCGCGGTGACGAATTCACGGCCAGCCAGGACGCGCGACAGGTTTTGCGGTGTGACCAGATAGTCCACGCCCTTGTCTGCCACGATACCGCCCAGAGCGCGTTTAAGGATGGCCCCGACCTTGCCGCTTTGTTCAGCGCTTTGCTCGACGGCCAAGGCGATGCGCGGTTTCAAGTTGGTGCGCAACGTCGGCCAATCAACCCGCGCCTCGAGCGTCGCAACATCACGCGCCTTCATGGCCTGACGCAGCTGCCAGCCCGACCACAGCGGCCAAGCCAAGTAGAGCAACGCTAAGGCAACGACGCCGATAACAATACGCTTGATCACGAAACAACTCCTAACGACGTCCGGCAACGGCTGCGACCGCAGCTTTGATGACGGCTGCAAAGTCAGCCGCGGCGATGGTCAGCAGATCTGGTTTTTTGACTTCGAAGAAGCGTGCCACGGCAGCATCGGTATCGATGGTCGCGACCCCACGCAGGGCCGCCTCGAGATCAAGGATCAAGCGCGGCGGGGTCACGAAGAAGTCGCCGGTGATCAGGAGTTCGCGGATGCGCTCGGCCTGGCCGTGACCATCGGTGCGGACAAAGGCGGTGACGGTTCCGCCGGGCCCGGTGTGCGAGGCTTCGCGGACGGTCGGCTGGCGCGGATCATCAATGGCGAACACGAATTCGTCGGTGCCGATTTCCTCGTCATGATAGCGGCGTGCGAGAGCTTCTTCTTCGGCGGTCGTCGATGCGGGGGTGACGGTAATGCCGAGCCTGTCGTGCAGGCCTTGTAAGATGGCCGCGTGGACAGCATCCACCGAGGGCGCCGCGCCGAGTAAAGCTTTCAGCGTGGTAATGCGGTTTTCGGCTTTGTCGAGATCACGCTTCTTGAGTTTGGCTTCTGGCACGTTGAGGTACGTCATGACCCGTTCCGGGTCGACGTCGACGAGGACCGTGCCTTGATAGATCAAGGTGTCGCCATCGAAAAAGCCGCCGGTGCCGCACAGCTTCTGGCCGTTGACCTCGATGTCGTTGCGTGGACGGAATTGCGCGTCAATGCCGAACGCCGTGGACAAGCCATGCGCAACAGCTTCGCAAATCTTGATCGTGTAATCCCCCAGTGTCGGCAACGGGAGCCGCCTGCGCGAGAGCACAAGTTCCCACCCGACCTGCCCCTCATCCAGATAGATCGCGCCGCCACCGGTGATGCGGCGGACGATATCGACAATGTCGGCAAAACAATCCTCGACCTTGACTTCCAGAGCCACGGCCTGATGGCGGCCAACCAGCACCGTCGGATGGAAGCGCATAAATCGGACGGTATCGGGGACACGTCCGTCGCGATGCAGATCAATCATGGCCTGATCAGCCGCTATCTGCAGCCGCCCGGCACGGATGCCACTGTCGATCAGGCGGAACGTCACGGCCATGCGGTTTCACCTCGTACCAGGGTGGCAGTTTGGTTTCCGGACATAGTGCCCCGCACCGCGGAAAACGCAACCGGGATATGTCGTCTTTACCGATCAGTCCAAGCCATCACTGCAAAGGCGAAATTGCGCTCGGCAACATGATCGTCGAGCGCATGTCGGCCAACCATTGAGGACCACCAACTGGAGGCCAGACACCCTTGGCAACCGCGTCAGCGCGGATTTTAGCACGTGTGCCGACGTCGGCGTATGGCCAGATGTGGGCGTAGCGTGGGGCGCCATCAAGCGCATACATGGCAATCAGCAATGGCGACAGCTGGACTCGGGCCGGAAGCGCGGCTTCCCACAGTGCAATGGATTGCGGCAATCCCCCGTGTTTCAGTGTGTATTGACGGATCTCGTAGACGCCACCGTAGCGGCCGATTTTGACCGGTGGCAAAAATGGAAATGGTGCATAGCTCTCAAGCGACAGAGCTGTGATGGCATCGCCGCAATTGAATGGGTTGGCGCTGTGATAGACCCGCATGCGTTCCGTCTGCGCTTCGGTTGTGTCGGCAAAGCTTCGGAGCACGAAGACTTGGTTCAGCGCGCCAATGTCGCTGGTAAAACAGCCAAGGAGTGTGCCCTTGGCGGCTGTCTCATTCACAAATGCTGCGATGCCAGCCGTCACCTGCGGGACGGTGCCGATGCGAATGGTGAGCGTCGCGAGTTCATAGAGCATCGGTGTTGGCCTGTGCGGTTGCGGATTGGATTCAGGTCATCACACTCCACATCGACATCTGCGGTCAAGCCGCCGTTGAATTGAGGAGAAGTCCGCAGGCCGCTCGGCTGATGTGTCCGCTCGGCTGATGTGCGCTCGGCTGATGTTGCCGTGTGACACAACGATGGTATCGTGGCGCACGGTTTCAAGCCAGGGTCGGACGCGGTCGTGACGCGGTCGTGACGCGGTTGACCAGCATGGCGACAGTTGAACGCAATGTCCGGATCACTCGGCGTCGTCGTCCGGCGGCTGTTCAGGCGCAATCGGATCGAGTTGCAATTCGATCTGCGGTGAAACCGGCGGTTCAGGCAGGTCATCGGGCTTGAACGCGGTGATGCCAATGGCGCGCGCATGCTTCGATAGTTGATCGTCGTTCGTGTAGATCGTGGTCGCGCCCACGGCACGGGCGATGGCCACGATCTGCCGGTCGAACTTCACTTTGGCCCAAGTCGCGTCCGGCATGGCACCATGCTTACCACCCTTGTCGATCGCCTCGCGCGTCAGTGCGGCTGCCTCCACCGCGGCGCGCGTGCGAACCCGGCGACACGGAAAAATTTCGAGCGCGTGATGATGTCCAGGTACTTCGCCGCAGCGTCACCGGCGCGAACGAGAAGCTCGCTCAGGGCTGGCGTCGGCACGATGATCCGCTCACCGGATTTCTGGATGGTCGCGACCAGATGATCGATGCGTGGATTGCTACCAACGCCGCCTTTGATCCGTGGATCGAGGAAGTAGATCAGAAAATTGGCGTCGAAAACGATCATGACGGCAGCCTCTCGCCGCCACGGAGCTGCTCCAGCTCGGCGAGAGGGTCTTCACCCCAATCGGCCCCCTCGACGCCATGGAGGCGCTTGATCACGTCGGCGAGCGGCGCGTCGTCGAGAAGCTCAAAATCTTTGACCTCGAACGAGCGCATCTGCCACGCGCCGGTGTCCAGTCGCATCCAGTTGCCGGTACCGGATACTCGAAGCAGACCGCCGTCGTAGTATTGGGCGAGACGCCGGGCCAACGGCCGGCGCGCGCCACAGCGATGCGTGCGCTCGTTGTCCTGCAGCCAGATCGGCACCGACAGGCCCTTGCCGCCGATCTTGATCACCACGCCTTCGAGCACGCCGTCCTCGCGGAACGGGCCGTACTCCAGCGGCTTCGGCCGGTTCCGCCCGGCGAACGCGATCACCTCCGCGCCTGCCTCGTCGAGCAATTGCCCGACGGCGTTGTCGTTGGCGAGCATGTCATCGAGGTCTTTGAGTGCCTTGAGCGCCACCGGGTCGCCTTGGCCCAGCGCGGCGTCCGAAAGCCGGCGCGTGACTTTCGGCACGGCGACCTCGTCGATCCGCGCGCGCAGAACCGCGCTGCCACGCTCCACCTCGATGAAGTGAACGCGATCCGGTTCGCCGAGCAGCTTGGCGAACTGCGTCATGTATTCCGCAAGACGCGCCATCGGCAACGTGTCCGGTGTGAACGCGTCGATCTTGAATCTGCGTTGGGTGTCCTTGGGCATCATCCTGCTCCGCTCGTGGTTCGTATCTTGTTCCGAGCGTCGTTACCACTTCATTTACAGTTTCACGGTGCCCAATCATAGCTGGTGATCGAGACAGCAAAATGATGATTATTCCTTGCGCAACCATCGGCGCTCAAAACCATTCCGCCGCGCCGTCTTTGATGCGCAGGACTTTGTCCTGCGGGACTTCAAGTTTGGGAATGTTCGTTTGATCGAGGCCGAGGAGAAGTCCGCGGACCGCTCGGCTGATGTTGCCGTGTGACACAACGATGGTATCGTGGCGCACGGTTTCAAGCCAGGGTCGGACGCGGTCGACCAGCATGGCATAGTTTTCGCCGCCGCGCGGCGTCCAGTTCCAGATGTCCGCATTGCGGGCAGCGAACCCGACGGGATCGATGTCTTTCAAGTCTCCCCACACGACGCCTTCCCAATGGCCGAAATGCTGTTCCTTCAGGCGGTCATCGCGGCGGAATGCGTCAATGGGAGGCGCTGGCAATTCGCGTCGGATGATCTGCATGGTCTCGGCCGTGCGCAACAACGGGCTGGCGACGAAATCGAAGTCCCTGATCGCGGGCCCGAGGGTGTCACGCAAGTAACGACCGTTGCGTGCGGCTTGGCCCCGTCCGGTGTCGTTGAGCGGGATGTCGGTCTGGCCCTGATAGCGCTGGGCCTTGTTCCAGTCGGTCTCGCCGTGGCGGACAAAGTAAAGGGTGACGCCTTTGGGAAGTTGGAATGTCGGTGTCATCGAACGTGTTCGTCTCCAGCCACAAGGTCGTCAGTTGACTCGATCATCAGCCGATTGGCCAGGTTCTTGAGCATGCCCGCGGTCGCACCCCAGATGTAGCGCTCGCCATAGGGCATCGCCCAATAACTGCGCGTGCGGCCGCGCCATTCTCGGCTATGGGTCTGGTGATTGGACGGGTTCAACAGGAATGCGAGCGGAACCTCAAAAGTGTCCGCGACTTCGTCGGCTGCGAGCTGCAGGTCAAAGCCAGGTTTGATCAAGGCAACGACGGGCGTGATATGAAACCCCGTGCCTGTGCGGTAGCCATCCAGAAATCCGATGGGTTCGATGTGCCCGGCCTTCAAGCCGATTTCCTCGTCGGCTTCGCGCAATGCGGTCTCGACGGCGTCGGCATCGGTCGGATCGACACGGCCACCTGGGAAAGAGATCTGGCCGGGGTGCTTTTTCAGTGTGTCAGTGCGTTGTGTCAGCAGGACCGTGAGTTCGTCGCGCAGGACAATAGGCACAAGCACGGCTGCGTCCGAGGGTGGTTCCATGACCGCGAGGTCGGCTGCAAGTTCCGGATCGAGATCCCAATCGCTGCGCCCGATGGCGCGTGCAGAGCGAGGGTCGAAAACGGTGTCGCCCGGTGCAGATAACAGCCGTTGCACCGCGAACGAGCGAAAGCTGTCGCGGCTGAAACGGTGCTTTTGCAGTGTGGTCACATGCATTTTGGAAGCGTAGCACGGGCCCTGCGGTGGCAATCAAGGGCAGGTCGCCGCACCCTGTGCATTAAGGCGACTTCTGGCCAGCCAGGGTTTTCAGGGCGTTTAAGCGCTGGTCGAGGTCTTTGGCACCTTTGGCTTTGGCCTGCTCGTAGTAAAAGATCGCGCGCGGCGCATCGCCGATGCGGGACAGCTTGGGATACATCTCGGGCAGCACCAGCGGATCGTAGGTCTCGCCCAAGGCTTGCAAAATTTCAGGATGGCCGCCTTTGGCGCTGTCATCGAGCAACGTGCGAGCGTTTTGATAGCGGCCGGCGCGCATGTAAGCGTCTGCGCTCGCGAGGGTGGCAGTGACGCGCTGACTATCGACCAGCGGCGCAGCCTTGGGTTCGGCCTTGCTTGCCAATGGCGATGACGAGGCAGCGGCCACGGCTGGCGGGGCAACGGGTTGAACCGCGACAGTCGGCGGTGTGACCGTGGTTGCCGCTGGCTTGGCGTCTGTCGTGGTCGGCGGTTCGGTTGGTGGCGGGACAACTGAAGGCTGTTTAGCCGGCGCGGCAGGCTCGGCGTTTGCGGCCACGCGACGACCTTCGGTGACGGGCCGAGCATCCGCCGGGGCATTGGCTGCGGGCGGTTTTGACGGGGTTGAGCCATCGGCAGGTCGAATGATGATTGGCGTCTTGGAGGCCGGCGGCACGACTTCGTTGGTCACCGCGACCGGCACCGGCGGCTTCGGTTCGGCTGGCGCTGCATTGGGCGTCGCCGTTTCAACGATCGCGGCCGATTTCGGCGCAGGTTTTGGCTCAACGGGCGGGAGGGTCGCGACTTTGGTCGGCAGTTGGCTCGCGCGATCATCAACCGGTCGCATTGGCTTCGCGGGCTCGGCCAGGATCATGGACACCGCAGGCGCCTTTGGCGCGGGGGTGAGATCAGCGGCTGGCATGGCAACCTTGTGCAGCCGTGATGGTTGCGCGGTGGTCGGCAGGCGGTGGTCAGCAGCACTGTCCTTGATCGATATGTGACGGGCGGCACCGGCCCCGTCGGGTGCTTCACGACGGCTGGCGCAGCCGGTGAGTGCTGCAGCCGTGAGCGCGCACAAGCTGGTGGTTAGAAACAAGCGAGTCAAACGGGTCACGGATGTCACCAGGGGCCGCGCCCCCGAGTACGCATGGGACGCCATCAAAAAAGCACTGCCCACAGTATGCGACAAAGTCCGTAAATTCCGGGTTAAACCGTGTGCCGAAATCGGTCTTGACACCGTCGCGCCATGATTGAACCACGCGGGTGCTGCAATGTGAAGATGATTACAAATTCGTTGCCGCGCGTGATTTGATCGCAAGGATGTTAGGCGTTAACCATGCCCCATGATGGGGGCCGCTGCGACCCGCCAATCATGCCGGGTGCGTATTTGCCGGCCCTCGCATCCTCAGTCTCGCTGAGACGGAGTGCGCAATCAAGACAAGACTTCGCAGTCCCTAGAGGAGGAATGCCCTATGTCTCCAACTGCTAAAGTCCGTGCCGCGACGTTGACGGCGCACATCTCAGACATTGAAGATCAGGATGGCCCGAAGGCTGCCTATGCAGCCCTCCAAGCCCGGTTGCGCATGTTTCGGACCGAAGGCACCTCAGTGCCACCAGAGCTTGCCCGCCTCGAACAAAGGCTCGTGGCCGAGTGCTGCGCCATGAGCCAGGGCCGCTGACGTCTTGGCCGCGTGTCACCGGTTCCGACACACAGAACCAGGGGCATTGCCGCACCTTCGTAGATTTTGTCCGGCCCTAGGCTCAGTTCAAGCGCGACTTCAAATCGCGAATGCTCTGATCGATCAGGCTGCCACCGTTGGCGCCGGACATCTTGTCTGCCAGCAGGCGTTCGGACGCG
>JAYSUN010000492.1:0-10087 GCA_043719045.1 Hyphomicrobiaceae bacterium
TCCGGCCCGGCAGGCGCGAACTGCAACCGTCGCCAAACCAGTTGCGGCAAAGATCAGCACCCCCGCCCCCCACCGCCCCGCTATCCAGTCGGCCACCAAGTCGTTACCTTCCAGCAAGTCGGATGACGTCAAGGCGGCGTCGGCTTCAACGGGCTCAGACATCGCGAAACCAACATCGCTGCCGGTGATTGAGGTAGCGCTGCCATTTTCACTCAAGTTCGATTCCGCGCCACTTCTGTCCGCATTGCCGTTGATCCTTGCCAGTCATCATCAAGCAGCGACCGACACCGTGGCGGCCGACAGTGCGCGATGGTTCAACCTGCGGGAACGGCTGAACCATTTAAGCCTAGTCCAAGGGTTCGACGAACTGCTGTGCGAGAGCCAGCTCGTCGGGCTGCAGCCGCTTTGGCATCAGATCGAGACGGTGCGCAAAGTCCTGCGCCAGTTCCATGGCCGGGTGCTGCTGGCTGACGAAGTCGGGCTCGGCAAGACCATCGAAGCCTGCATGGTGCTGAAGGAATACGCCCAACGCGGCATGGCCGAGCGCGCCCTGATCCTGACGCCTGCCTCGCTGGTCGGCCAATGGCGCGAGGAGCTTGAGACCAAGTTCGGGCTGCCGTTTGCCACGACCTATGATCCGCTCTCGCGCGACAATCCGGCTGCATTCTGGGCGCAGAAACATGTGGTTGCCTCGATCGCGACGGCCCGTCGCCGTGAGCACGCGGACCATCTGGCGGCCAATAGTTATGATATCGTGATCGTCGACGAAGCCCACCACCTGAAGGACCGGACCAGCCAGAGCTGGAAGCTGGTCGATGCCTTGAACAAGCGGTTCTTGCTGCTGTTGTCGGCGACGCCGGTGCAGAACGATCTGGTTGAACTTTACAATCTGCTGACGCTGTTGAAGCCCGGGATCTTCAAGACACCCAAGGAGTTCAGGCTCGCACACATGACGCCGGGCAAGCCACGTGTGCCAGCCGACCCTGATGGGTTAAGGGCGCTGATGCGTGACGCGATGATCCGTAACACCAGAGCGGTCGTCGCGCTCAAACTGCCGCGCCGCCAAGCCAGCACGCTTAAAGTGGATGGTGCGCCTGGCGAGACGGCCGCTTATGCGGCGCTGACCGAGGCGGCACGCGGGCTAGCAGCCACAGAGGGCGCGGGCCGTCAGCGGCTGACGCTGCATCACCTGCTGACGGCTGCTGGATCATCGCCACGGGCGGCTCTCGCAGCCGTCAGCCGCATGGCCGAGAGGGAGCCCAAATCAAAGGTCTGGCCGAAACTCGCCAAGCAGTGGGCGGAAGTCGGCCGTAGCGGCAAAGAACAGGCCTTGCTCGATCTGCTGAAGGCCAATCCGGGCGAGAAGAAAATTGTGTTCGTCCAGGCACGCGAAACCCTGGAACATCTGAGCGCCACCTTCGACGAAGCCGGTATTGGCTATGCCCGGTTCGATGGCAGTCTGAGCGGGCCCGAGAAGGACGCGGCAATCGAACAGTTTCGTGATGCGGCCAGCGTATTGCTGTGCACGCAATCCGGCGGCGAAGGACGCAACATCCAGTTCTGCAACACGCTGATCAATTTCGACGTGCCGTGGAACCCGATGGCCATCGAACAGCGGATCGGCCGTATCGACAGAATCGGCCAGGAACGCGAGGTCTTCGTGTTCAACCTTGTCACCAAGGGCACGTTGGAAGAGCAAGTTCTCGTTCTGCTGGACGAAAAGATCGCGATGTTCGAGCTGGTGGTCGGCGAGGTCGGCGCGATCCTCGGTGGCCTTGAGGAAGATCGCGAGTTCCCGAATCTGGTGGTTGATGCCTGGCTCGCCGCAACCGATGCGGAGCGGGTCAACGCATTCGACGCCATTGGCGACAGCCTGACCGCCGCTAGGCTGCAGCATGACGGCGCCAAGGCGTTGGACGAAACCTTGTTCGGCGAAGATTTCGACACGGCTTGACCAGGAGAGCTGAATGTCAGCATTGCGCCATTTTGTATCAGATCTGTTGGACGCAGAGGATGCGGTCGTTGATCCTGTTGGCGACGATTGCCTCGATGTGCTGGCGCCTGAACCTGTCCGCAAGGCATTCGGTTGGCAGTCGGAGCTCGTTCGCCTGGGGTTCGGGTCGACACGTCAAACCGGCTTGATCCCGGTCGGTCTCGAAGGCGACTGGCTCAACCGGTTCGGAACACTGCTCGGCACACGTGGCCAGACCGGTCTGCGCCAGTTGGCCCGGCCCGATACGCCCGCGCCGAACGCGCCGGAACGTATGATCGAGAAGGCGCTTGAACTGCCGAATGCTGTCTGGCGGCTGGCCGGGCAACGGCAGACCTGGACACGATGTCTTCTGCTTGCGTTTCGCTACACCGCCACGTCCGACGAAAAGCGGGACGGCGTGATTTGGCTCGGGTTGAATCTTGGCACCGGCGCAATCCTGGACCCGTCGCTCCTGTCGCAGCTTGGTGAACATCTGGCAGCCCCGGCGCCCTGGTTGATGCCTGAGCCCAAAGCTATGGAGTTGGCAGAGATGGGTTTTGCGGACTCGTCATCGCTGACGGAGCGCATTCCGGCATTGCTCGAACATCGTGTCCGTGCCGAACTGGAAACGTTTCTACGCTCAATGCGCCGCCGGCTGGATCGTGACCGCAAACGGGTCCACGCCTATCACGACGATCTCCTGCAAACCGCGCAGGGGAAGCTCGGTAAAATCCGAGCTATCGCGACCGAGAAAGCCGAAGCCGACCGCCGTCGCGAGACACTTAGGATCGAGGCTATCGAGCGCGAGTACGCGGCGAAAATCGAAGACCTCAAGCACAAGTACGCGCTGCAAATTCAGGCGGAATGGGTGCAGGGTCTGGTGTTGCTTGCGCCTGTCGAACGTTTTGAAATCATGATCAAGCGGCGCAAAGGGGAACGGATCGTTGCCATGGACTGGCACGCGGCTGTGCGCCAGATGGAGACCCCTCTCGACGAAACCGGTCTTGGCGTCGATTGTGCCCGCCTCGTCTGCGACGAGCAACTGCATCTGACCAGCACGACCGGGCAGACCTGCCCTGCCTGTGCCAAACCCCGCTGCCGCGCCTGTCACCCACAAGCCTGTCCTCGCTGCAAGCGGTAACCCCATTTAATTACATAGCAACTACAAGCACATAGTGGTTCGCAGTTCTATTCTGGTTCCCCAACCAATCCGGAACAAAACTGCGAACCGCCCTGCGGGCCACGCTCGCAGGCTTCGCGCCACCGGTAACAATCTGTTCCAAAACGTCTTTCCGGCCGCAGATGCGGATGTCTTTGTCGTCGACCTCGACCCGGTCGACCAGTGAGAGGAGGGTACGCCTTACGGAAGGCGATGTCGCCAGCTGCCAAGTGCTCCCGCATCGACGTAATGAACCGAAGTTCCACGGCCTGAAACGGGAACGTTACTCAGATTTCACAGCGGCGGCTTGTCCTTACGCCGTTTCCGGCTGCCGATTTCCACCATGGAGGCCGAGGCAGGGTAGGTCGGCGACGACATCACCCGCGCATGCCCTATGGAGCTCAGACCGGCGTCGGTCGCGTCCGGCCGAGCTTCTGGGCCGCAGCCGAGAACGAGCCCGTGGCCGTCGTCGCGCAGAAGGCACGCGCCTGATTCCAATCCCTATGATCCATTCGAATTTGTATCTTCACTCTGCAAAGCCCGGCAATAGCGCGTACTTTTGCATGTGCTACGCATATCCGCAGAAGGAGACCCCAATGCTTCGCACCATTGATGACGCGCACTTCTGGGACCGGGTTGCGCGCAAATATGCCGCCGCTCGGATCAAGGACATGGCCGGCTACGAGCGCACCATCGAGCGCTGCCGGCAATTTCTCCAGGCTTCAGACCGCGTTCTCGAGATCGGCTGCGGCACTGGCACCACCGCGCTGCAACTGGCCCCGTCCGTGTCACGCCTGGTGGCAAGCGATGTCTCGAGCGAAATGATCGCGATTGCACAAGAGCATGCCACCGCGCAGGCCTGTCAGAATGCTGAGTTCACGGTCGCGGCCGCCACGCGCGCACCGGGTTCAGACGGCAGCTACGATGCGGTGCTCACGTTCAATATCCTGCATCTGCTGGCCGATCGAGCGGCGACGCTCGCGCGGATCCACCGCCTCTTGAAGCCAGATGGTCTGTTCATCTCAAAGACACCTTGTCTGTCGGAGATGAACCCAATGATCAGATTTGCGGTCCCGCTCATGCGGATAGTCGGCAAAGCACCGTTCGTGGCATTTTTTTCCGCAGCCGCAATCGAGGCAGAGATCGCACGCGCTGGATTTACCGTCGTCGAGCGCGAGCGACACGGATCGAATCGCAAGGACGCCCGCATCTTCATTGTGGCTCGAAAGTTGCGGGCTGCATGACGCCAATGCGAACGGGTTTGCGTCGACCGCCGCCCATCACCTCCGGCGCAAAGCGCGCCTGTTGATTCACGCGGCTTGCGTTGGAAATCCGCGCTTGGCCAGCAAGGCACTGACGTCAGGCAGACGGCCGCGGAAGTCTTTATAGGCGAGATCTGCGTCGCGCTTGCCACCGGCCGAGTAGATGTTGTCGTGCAGGCGTTTTGCGGTGGCCGGATCAAACACGTTGCCGGTCTCTTCGAAGGCGCGGAAGGCGTCCGCGTCCAGAACTTCCGACCACAGATAGCTGTAGTAACCCGCCGCATAGCCGCCGATGATGTGACCGAAGTGCGCGGGACGATGACGCATGGCAATTTCAGCGGGCATGCCGATGCGCTTCAGGCAATCCGCTTCGACTTGATCAATATCCATGGTTTTGGCAGCGTTCGCTCCGCGCGTGTGGAGGTCCATATCGACATAGGCCGAAGCCAGAAACTCGACCGTTGAGAAGCCCATATTGAACGCGTGAGCGGCCTTCATGCGGGCGGCCAATTCATCCGGCATCGGCGCGCCGGTGTCGACATGCAGGGCAAAGGTCCTCAGGACGTGCGGCGTGGTCAACCAGGCCTCATAAAGCTGGGATGGCAGTTCGACGAAATCCCGTGCGACGGCGGTACCTGACACGGATGGATAGGTGACGTTGGACAACAGGCCGTGGAGTGCGTGTCCGAATTCATGGAACAAAGTGCGCGCATCATCGAGGCTGAGGAGTGCCGGTGTGCCGGGGGCGGATTTGGCGAAGTTGCAGGTGTTGGTGATGATCGGTGTCACCGCGCCATCAGGACCGAGCCGGTGCTGACGCCGCAGTGAGGTCATCCAAGCGCCTGAGCGTTTCGAGGGTCGGTTGAAAAAATCGCCAATGAACAGGCCGACGTGATGGCCGTCGTGGTGCATGACGTCCCACGCGCGCGCCTCCGGATTGTTCAGCGTCAGGCCATGCACCTCTTTAAACGAGAGCCCGAAGAGCCGCGTGGCGCAATCAAACATTGCGGCAATCATCGCGTCGAGCTGCAAATAAGGTTTCAACTCGGCTTCGTCCAGGTTGAAGCACGATTTGCGCACTTTCTCGGCGTAGTGGCGCCAATCCCAAGCGGCAATCGGATCACGCGCGCCTGCGGCATTGGCCGCCGTCTGCAACAAGTCACGTTCGGCCACTGCAGCTTTGCGCGCGGGGGCCCAGACATCGTCCAGGAGCTTGGTCACAGCGGTCGGCGTCTTGGCCATGGTGAACTCGAGGCTCATATCGGCATAAGTCGGATAACCGAGCAATGCCGCGGCCTCCGCTCGCAGACTTGTGACTTCAGCGAGGATGGCGCGATTGTCGGTGGCTCCACCATTGCGGCCGCGGGCGATCCAGGCTTTGTAAGCGGTCTCGCGCAAATCCCGCCGGGTGGATTGCTCCAGGAAAGGCACAATCGATGAGCGGGACAACGTAATCGCATGGGCGCTGGGTTCGCCGTGACGTTCGGCTGCAGCCTTTGCGGTGGCGCGCAGACTGTCGTCCAATCCCTCGAGATCCGAGTCAGCTCGCAAGATCAGCGCCCAATCCTGCTCGTCTTTGAGAATATTCTGGCCGAATTGGGTCGACAGGATAGAGTTCCGCTCGGCGATGGCTTTCATGCGTGACTGGCCGGCTGCATCGAGCCGCGCGCCTGACCGGATGAAGCCGCGCAGGGTCCGCTTGAGAACTTCCTGCTGTTCTTCGTTTAAACCGGTCTTATCACGATCGATCACCTCAATCCGCTTAAAGAGACGCGCGTCCTGATAGATCTGCATGCTGTGGGCTGTGAGTTTGGGCGCCAGATCACGTTCCAACGCTTGCAGCTCCGGTGTCGTATCTTGTGACGACAGCCCATAAAACATGGCGGCCACCCGATCCAACAGGGTGCCACTCTTTTCCAACGCCTCGATGGTATTGGCAAAGGTGGCAGCCGCTGGATCGACCGCGATGGCTTCGATCTCGCCTTTGGACGCCTTGAGTGCGGCTTCAAACGCCGGCGCAAAATGCGTCACTTGCGTCTCGGCGTAGGGCGGCAGGCCATACACACTCGTCCAAGGTTGCAAGAGCGGGTTCGGTGCCGTCATCGTAGATTTTGTCCGAGATGGAAGGGGCTGGGGGATGCCCGGTGGATCAACTGTGGAGATGTTGCCACGGTTAGCAGTAAACCTCCATGCCCCCCTGCAAGTTAGACTTTTGTGGAAAACTCAAAGCTGCTTTAAGAGCCTGTGGAGAACAGGCAAGTTCGTGGCAGCACGATGGCCTGAATCAGATACCCGCCAATGGACGTGAGTGAGCGTATGCATGGTGGCCAGAGATTGTGTTCGGCGTACTCGAATGGCATGGCGGGGACAGATGACCGAACAGAGAGCTGTTACGGCGACAGTGTCGCAACCGACGCAGCGCAGTTTGCGAGCGGGCATGGCACTGGTGATTGTCCTGGCTTGTGCCTTGTTACCAAAACCCGTGCTCGCTGAAACGCTGACTGAAGCGCTGGCGTCAGCGTATCGTTACAATCCGCGACTCGATGCGGCGCGCGCAGCCTTGCGAGCGACCGACGAGGAAGTGGCTCGCGCCAACTCCGGCTACCGGCCAACAATCAGTGCCACCGCTGACTCTGGCTATTCAAGAACCTCGAGCAAACCGCCTAGTTCAAGCAACGGGGAGACCCATCCGGCCGGTTATGGGGTGCAGGCGGTTCAACCCGTGTTTCGCGGTTTCCGGACGTTGAACACGGTCCGCGAGGCTGAAGCCACGGTGCGTGCGGGGCGGGAAAATCTGCGGCTGGTTGAGCAAGCCGTGCTGCTGGATGCGACCACCGCCTACATGGACACGATCCGCGACGGGGCGATTGTCAAAATCCGCGAAAACAGTGTCAGTGTCCTGTCGCGCGAATTGAGGGCCACAAAAGAAAGGTTCTCGGTTGGCGAGGTCACACGCACCGATGTTGCCCAGGCCGAAGCCCGCAGGGCTGGTGCAGTCTCGGCGTTGGATCTGGCACGCGCCAATTTGAAGACCAGCCGCGGCAATTTTGAGCGCCATGTCGGGCGGCCCCCAAACACCCTCGTCGAACCGCGGTCGACGGACAAACGCCTGCCCAAATCGCTGGATGAAGCGATTGCAATTTCGGCACGCGAAAATCCGACGATTGTTTCAGCGCTGTACCGCGAGCAAGGCGCCCGCCACACCATCGATCGCATCTGGGGTGAGCTGCTGCCTTCTCTGCAGGTGGAAGCCACGTATGCTCGACGGTTTGATCCGTCCGTCGTCGTCGACCAAACCGAATCGACATCGATCATCGGCCGTTTGACGGTGCCGCTTTATACCTCGGGCGAAGTCCAAGCGCGCGTCCGACAGGCCAAGCACACGCACATCAGCCGCATCCAGGAAATCGAACAGAACCGGGCGGATATCCAGGCGCAGGTGGTGGCATTCTGGTCCCAGCTATCTGCGGCTCGGGCACAGCTGGAAAGCGACAATGCCCAGGTCGCCGCACTCGCCACGGCTCTGGCCGGGGTTCGTGAAGAAGAGAAGGTGGGTCAGCGCACACTGCTCGACATCCTGAACGCCGAACAGGAATTGCTCAACGCGCAAGTCAACCAGGCTGCGACCAAGCGCAACATCATCGTGGCCCTTTACAGTGTGATGTCGTCCATCGGCCGCTTGAACATTCAGGAACTGGAAGCCGTCCACGACGTTTATGACCCGAACATCCATTACTTCGAAGTTCGCCGGAAGTGGTGGGGCGTATCGGTCACGCATTCAGATGGCAAACGCGAAATGCTCGAGCTCTGGCATACGGTCGGTAAGGTCTTTCACGAGGAGCGCGGCGAGCCGACATCGGCTCCGCCCGCCACGCACGCGAGCAAACCCACGAAGTAGAAGGCTAGGTATGACATCAAAGTACTCAATGATCCGCGCCAGTCGCGTACTGCGCTGTTGAAAACCTGGGACGGTGTGGCTCAATTCGCCCGCCTGTGCCGATGGTCTAGTGGTATAGCACCGATCAACAGGCGAACGCCGATTGGCCCCGACCTGAGCTGATTTGCCAATCCCAGGGTGACGAGGTCAGGGTGACGAGGCCAGGGTGACGAGGCCAGGGTGACGAGGAAAGCATGTCCAACGTGGAACCTGCACTGGAACACGGGACTGATCACAGCATGGATCAGATCCTAGCCAAGATCCGTAAAATCATCGCAGAAGATCCGATGGCTGCGACGCAAGCGCCGGCGAAAGTCAGCCCCGTGCCGCCACCACCGCCGGCGCCGGTGGTTTCAGCGCCGGCTCAATCAGTGCCGCCAATGGCGCCGCGCCCGTCGACCACGCCAGCGCAAACGGTCGACAAGGCGATCATTGCTGCGGCGTCGGTCACGGCGGCGATCAAGGCTGCAGCGGACGACGACTTGTTTGATTTGGTCGAGGCCCCGCCGACCGCAACAGCGGCGCCAGTTGACAAA
This sequence comes from Hyphomicrobiaceae bacterium, assembly GCA_043719045.1. Lineage (GTDB taxonomy): Bacteria > Pseudomonadota > Alphaproteobacteria > Rhizobiales > Hyphomicrobiaceae > JABFRJ01. The sequence goes on from JAYSUN010000492.1 coordinate 8,867, forward strand.
ACACCGCCAGCTGCAGCACCCATGCCAGTCGCATTACCGGCCGCAGCACCGGCTCCCGTACCAGCCGCCGCGAGAGCTACGGCTCCCGCCCAGGGCTCATCTGTCCTGGAAACCAAGCCGAACCCGGAAAGCCAAGCCCAGCCGACCGTCGCCCAGGCAGTTCAGGCATTGGGCGCACCGCCAGCCGTGACTCCGCCTCACGCACCAGCGGTTGCGCCAACCATTGCTCAACCAGCCGCCGCCGCCAGACTGTCGATTGATCCATCGGCGCTTGTACCCGCGCCAGTTTCTCAGGCCTCAGCACCTCAAACCTCGATGACACCGGCGAAACCAGCGGCAGAGAAACCGGTGGCAACTCGTGTTGCCCAAACGCCTGCTGCAGTCTCGACGGCAACGGTTGCGCGTTCGGGCCCGAGCGCTGCGGCCAGGCCGCAGGCCGCGTCGGTGCCAGCCTTCGCCGAAGCCCCCGTTGTTGAAGCCACCGGTGTTGAACAGCGTGTCGGCAACACACCGGTCGTTGAAAACGCCGCTACGCCGCAGCCAACTCCAGTGGTCGCGCAAGCGCCTGAGGTGCTCGCGCCGGGGCTCCCATCGCCAGTGTCGCCCGCGCTTGCAGTTCAAGCCGCCGTGCAACCTGTCAGCCTTGCGGCGCTATTTGCCAATCGCGCCGACAGTGCGCCCGATGTCGCGTGGACCGGTTCCGTGCCGGTGCCGTCACAGATCGGGGGCCGGTTCTTCGATGCGCCCATGCGGCCTCGGCCGGATGCCACATCACCATCCGACGTCGAAGTCAAAGCACCATTTCCGGTGGTGACACCGCCGCCTCAGTCGCTCCCGCACGCCGCCATCAGTGCCGCCACCGGCAGCGCGCCACTGGCCAGAGCGAGCTCCGCTTTGGGTGAACTTGCGGCGGGCTTGGCAGCCTCTGGCCTAGCTCCGGTCACAGCCACGAGCCCCTCGGCAAAAGCACCGGCGATGGCCGAACCCGCAAGCCTGCCAGCGAAACCCACGCCGATCGCTCCGTCAGCCACCACCACCGCCACCGACGACAAGCTTCGCCCCATCGTCAGACAGTGGTTGGATGAAAACGTGCCGCGGATCGTCGAGTCGGCCCTCAATGAGGCCATGCCGGATCTGATCAAAAAACTGAAGTCCTGAGCTCACGTCTGCGATCGGTCGGCCGTCAGCGTTTGTGCGGTTGGGTATCAGACCATAACATCA
>JAYSUN010000493.1:0-10072 GCA_043719045.1 Hyphomicrobiaceae bacterium
ATTGGTTGAAAAATCTCTCCTCAGGCCCCCGCCAGGAGTGTCATCATATTGTCATATAACTGTCATAGGACGGTGACCGGCGACGCCTACTCCACTCGCGCAACCGATGGAGAGACCTATGAAATTCGCAAAGATTACCCTGGCAGCGACCGCGCTTGCCCTGACCTCGTGGACCGCCCAGGCCATCGACATTTCGGGCGCCGGCGCCACCTTCCCTTACCCGATCTATGCCAAGTGGGCAGACACATATAAGAAAGAGACCGGTAACGGGCTGAACTACCAGTCGATCGGCTCGGGCGGCGGCATCAAGCAGATCCAAGCCAAGACAGTGACGTTCGGCGCGACCGACATGCCACTGAAAGGCGAGCAGCTGGAAAAAGATGGATTGGTGCAGTGGCCGATGGTCGTCGGCGGCAACGTGCCTGTCGTCAACATCGACGGCATCAAGCCGGGCGAGTTGGTGCTTGATGGTGCGGCCTTGGCCGACATCTACCTCGGTAAGATCAAGACGTGGGACGATGCGGCTCTGAAGAAGCTCAATCCGACGGCGAAACTGCCAGCGCAGGCCATCGTCGTGGTGCGCCGCTCTGACGGCTCCGGCACGACTTTCATCTGGACGGATTATCTGTCGAAAGTCTCGGCCGAGTGGAAAACGAAGGTCGGCACCAGCACGGCCGTCGAGTGGCCTGTGGGCATCGGCGCCAAGGGCAATGAAGGCGTCGCCAACAACGTGCAGCAGACCAAGGGCTCCATCGGCTACGTAGAGTTTGCCTATGCCAAGCAGAACAAGATGAGCCACACCAGGGTCATCAACAAAGCCGGCAAGGCCATCGAGCCCGGCCTCGAAAGCTTCCAGGCCGCGGCTGCCAACGCCAAGTGGGACAGCGTTCCCGGCCTCGGCGAAATTCTCACGGATGAGCCCGGCGACAAGTCGTGGCCGATTGCCGGCGCCACTTTCATCCTGATGCACAAGAAATCGGTCCGCGATGCAGACGCAGCGACCGCGCTGAAGTTTTTCGACTGGGCCTACACGAAGGGCGACAAAATGGCGTCCGATCTCGACTACGTACCGATGCCTGACGCCGTCGTCGCGCTGGTCAAGTCCGAGTGGAAGAAGATCATGACATCGGAAGGCAAGCCGCTGATGTGAGGCAACTGCATGAGAGTGCCGCTCGGATTCGCCGGGCGGCTCTCTTGTTTTAACGTATTGCAGGGGAAAGTTCGATGACGGCGGCGAATGTAAGTGCGGATGGCGGGCGCATTCGAGCAATGTCGCGCCTGCGTCGCCGCGACATCCTGTTTCACAATGTGACCTATGCGGCGGCCGCGTTCGTCCTGGTGCTGCTCGTCGCCATCGGCATTTCACTGATGATCGGGGCCTGGCCGGCCATCAAAGCCTTCGGCTTTGGCTTTCTCACAAGCCAATCATGGAATCCCGTCACGGAGAAGTTCGGCGGTCTCGCGCCCATTTACGGCACGATTGTCACATCATTCATCGCCATGCTGATCGCCGTGCCGATCGGCATTGGTATCGCCGTGTTCTTGACCGAGTCGTGCCCGAAACCCCTCCGTCGTCCGATCGGCACGGCGATCGAACTGCTCGCCGGAATTCCGAGCATCATCTTCGGCATCTGGGGCTTGTTCGTTCTCGCGCCGTTTCTGCAAACAACATTGCAGCCAGCGTTGATCTCGACCTTCGATTCGGTGCCTGTCTTGTCGTCGCTGTTCGCTGGACCACCTTACGGCATCGGTATGCTGACGGCATCGTTGATCCTCGCCATCATGGTGTTGCCGTTCATCACCGCGGTTAGTCGCGACGTGTTCGACACCGTTCCACCGGTGCTGAAGGAAGCCGCCTACGGACTCGGCTGCACCCGCTGGGAAGTCGTGCGCAACATCGTCATTCCACACACCCGCGTCGGCCTCATCGGCGGGGTCATGCTCGGCCTCGGCCGCGCGCTTGGCGAGACGATGGCGGTCACTTTCGTGATCGGCAACGCGCACAAGATTTCGCCGTCGCTACTGGCGCCCGGCACGACCATATCGGCGTCGATTGCCAACGAGTTCACCGAAGCCGTTGGTGATCTCTATACGTCGTCACTCATTCTTCTTGGCCTGATCCTATTCGTGATCACGCTGATTGTTCTGAGCTGTGCGCGCTATCTGCTGTGGCGACTCGAAAAGACGGCGGGGCGGTGACATCATGAGCAAGCTCAATTTCGACTTGTCCGGTTTCAGAGCGCGCCGCCGCCGCAGCATGATCGCCATGGCGTTGAGCCTCACGGCAACAATTGCTGGCTTGACGTGTCTCGCACTCGTGCTCGGTACACTGCTCTACAAAGGGTTGTCAGGTCTTTCACTCGCTGTCTTCACCGAGATGACACCACCACCCGGTGCCGACGGCGGTCTGCTCAATCCCATTATGGGCAGCCTGATCATGACGACTCTCGGCGTCCTGCTCGGCACGCCGATCGGCATTCTGGCGGGTACGTACATGGCCGAATATGGCCGCCATGCACGCATTTCGCAGGTGATCCGCTTCATCAACGACATTCTGCTCAGCGCGCCCTCGATCGTCATCGGCCTGTTCGTCTACACGATCATCGTTGCACCGATGCGGCAGTTCTCCGGCATGGCCGGTGCGGTCGCATTGGCGATCCTGGTCATTCCGGTCGTGATCCGCACAACCGAAGACATGCTCCGCCTCGTGCCCGACCAGTTGCGGGAAGCCGCGGCCTCGGTCGGCATGCCGCGCGCCGTCATGATCCGCCACGTCGCCTACAAGGCGGCCAAAGCTGGCATCCTGACCGGCGTGCTGCTGGCTATTGCCCGCATCAGCGGCGAGACGGCACCGCTGCTTTTCACGGCGCTGAACAACCAGTTCATGAACTTGAACATCCTCGAGCCGATGGCCAGCCTGCCAGCCGTCATCTTCCAGTTCGCCCTCTCGCCCTATGCCGATTGGCAGCGTCTCGCCTGGACTGGCGCCATGCTGATCACGTTCGCCGTCCTCGCGCTCAGCATCGTCGCGCGCCTGATCGGCCAGAAAGGATCGCAGTCATGAGTGCTATGCAAATGCTCAATCCGCGTAATGTGTCGATCGTCGCGGCACCGTCTCCGGAACGTGTTACGGTGAAGGGTCTGAACTTTTTCTACGGTGCATCCCGTGCTCTGAAAGATATTTCGCTGCCGCTCTATGCCAACCGGGTGACCGCGTTCATCGGCCCGTCCGGGTGCGGGAAATCCACGCTGCTGCGCGTGCTCAACCGGATGTACGACCTCTATCCGAACCAGCGCGCCGAGGGCGAGGTCCTGCTCGACGGCGAAAACATCTTGAGCCCATCAATGGACCTCAACTTGCTGCGCGCACGCGTCGGCATGGTGTTCCAGAAACCGACGCCATTTCCCATGTCGATCTACGACAACGTCGCCTTCGGCATCGGGCTCTACGAAAGGCTGTCGAAAGCCGACATGGCCGTGCGTGTTGAACAGGCCCTGACACGTGCAGCACTCTGGGGCGAGGTGAAGGACAAACTGACGGCCAGTGGGCAGAGCCTGTCCGGCGGTCAGCAGCAGCGACTGTGCATCGCGCGTACGGTTGCCATTAAGCCCGAGGTCATTCTACTCGACGAGCCCTGCTCGGCACTCGATCCAATCTCGACAGCCCGCATCGAGGAACTTATCGAGGAACTGAAGGCTGAATACACGATCGCCATTGTCACGCACAACATGCAGCAGGCGTCGCGCACCTCCGACCATACGGCCTTCATGTATCTTGGCGAACTCATTGAGTTCGGCCCGACCAGCCAGACCTTCACCAACCCACGTAATCCACGCACGCAGGATTATATCACCGGTCGCTTTGGTTGACCGCGTTCGTCTCAACAGCTGCGCTAGCGAGAAGGCCACATGCCCCACATCGTTGCATCCTTTGATGCGGAACTGCAGAAGCTCAGCGCCCTTGTCGTCGACATGGGCGCAACCGTCGGTCGCCAAATCGAGGATACCGCTGAAGCGTTTCGCACACGTGATCTGGCGCTCGCCAAGCGAGTTATCTTGACCGACAAGACCGTCGACGCGTTGCAGGCTCGCATCGAGGAGCGGGTGATCGCGATGATTGCCAAACGCCAGCCGCTGGCCATTGATCTGCGCGAAACAATTGCAACACTGAAGATCGCGACCGATCTCGAGCGCATGGGCGATCTCGCCAAAAACAATGCCAAGCGCGTCATCGCCATGAGCGAACAGGCTCAACCGGCCGGCGCCGGCGTCAACTTGGACATGCTGAGCAAGCGCGCCCTTGAGCAGCTATCGCGCGTGCTGCAAGCCTATGCTCGCCGCAGCAAGGAACTCGCCCGCGAGGTGTGGAACAGCGACGGCGAGATTGACACGCTGCACACGGCTTTGTTCCGCGAACTGCTGACCTACATGATGGAAGACCCGCGCAGCATCGGCTATTGCACGCATCTGCTGTTCTGCGCCAAGAACCTGGAGCGCATCGGCGACCACGCCACCAACATCGCCGAGAACGTTCACTACGTCGCAACTGGCGAGTTCCTGTCCGGAGATCGGCCAAGAGGCCAAAACCCCAGCAACCTGCAACCCGACACAGTGGAGGAGTAATCTTCGCCGGCGAATCGCGGGGCTCGTTGACGGGCTTTCTTTCCCAGCGCTCTCGTGTGTCATTCCACTCCGCGTGACGATCATCTGCGGTCACCATGCATCGAAGCGCGCGTGATCGGTTCCATTCGAATTAGCCCTTCGATACCCATCCGGAGAAGTTCTGACCGGTCCTGCTGCTGACCGCGTGCCGGCCGGCGCGCGCAAGAGAAACTAGTGGCCCGTCGCGCCAAAATTGCTGAATGGCCGCGACTACCTTCAATTTTGGCGCGACATGAGGGCCACGAGCAAAATCATTGGCTGAGTGTGGCGTTCATCGGCCCTTGGTTGAGACCAGTCGAGCCGGAACACCGATCAACCAAGGCGCGACGCCACACTAGACCGGCGCGTAACGGCACCAGCAACCGAGGCAAAACTTCCGCACGCCGGTATCAGTTGGGCACCGGTGGCGGTCCACGGGTTTCTCGAGGAGAGCAAGCGCGTGATGGGAACGCGCGGCTCAACGCAGGCAGCCAATCCAAATTCGCAATACCTCCCGAGCAGGGATCGCACATTGACCATTTCTTGCGCAGAGATCGCCGAGAATCGCCAATCCGGTTGATCATTGTAATCACCCCGTCACATCTTCGTGTCATCTGATTCGCTGTCGATCTCAGACACCTCTATTGCGAGGAACGGACTGAGGCCGACACGTTGTTCGGTTCGGTGCGTGTTCAATATTTTCGTATCTCGTTTCATGGTCGGCACCGTGGACGACGACAGCATGGTCGTGGGCTGCCAACGCCCTCTTTGGCGTCCTCGATCAGGATGCCAGCTCCCTCCGGTTCTGAACATACCCCGCTGCAGAATCGAGGAGCTGGCTCCACCTTTTCATCCACTCCAACGCCAGCGGTGGTCCGCACTTTCAATTGTCCGCGAGTCTTGTCATTCGCAGCCGAGCGCCGGATCCACTGTTCCAAGCGTCAGCGATGGCATAGCCCAACGCCTTCGCGTCGATGCCAACTAATGTGTCCGACTCGACACCGCACGGGAGAATAGGTTGCCGATGCGGTTGACTGGTCGTTGAACCGGCTCGACGCCGCTCCGTCAAATCGGTTGCGGCAGGCTTCGCGCAAACCGAAGCCGTCGATTTGTGGACCACGAATTCTATCGGTAGCAATTCGATCAGGCGTGGACGGCCTAACCCGCCCATGGCACACTTTTCACAGTTCTGAATTTTATTTCAATCGTATAAATTGAAGCAGTCCAGTCTTCACGCGCACAACGCGAATCCGCTTGACGCGGGTTTAGCGCTCTGTTCGACTTGGGTCTGAGCGCAATTATCTGCCGACTGAAGCTGAAGCGATGGACGCACCGCGATGTGCTTCGGCTTTTCGACCGATAGCGCATCGTGGAATTAGTCTCACTGAACCAATGAGGAGGAAAACATGAATCGCAGATCAATGCTTGGGTTGCCCGCTGCACTTGTCTTGACCATCGGCGCCGCTCAGGCACAGACGAAGGAAGTCACGATCGCGCATCAGGACATGATCGTACCGTTCCGCGTCCAGCAGGCTGCGGGCGCCGTCGAAAAGGCCACCGGCTACAAGATCAACTGGAAGATGTTCGGTGGTGGCGGCGACGTGATCAAGGCGATGGCCTCGGGTGAAGTGCCGATCGGTGAGGTTGGTTCGTCTCCGGCAACCGCGGCGGCGGCCCAGGGCATGGACGTGCAGGTGGTGTGGATCATCGACGACATCAATAACGCCGAGCAATTGGTGGTGTCAGAAAAGTCAGGCATCAAGACGCTTGCCGATCTCAAGGGCAAGAAGATTGCGACCCCGCTGGCATCGACAGCGCACTATCAGTTGATGTTTGCGCTGACCAAAGCCGGGATCAGCCCCAAGGAGGTCCAAATTGTGAATATGCGGCCGCCGGAAATCGCTGCGGCCTGGGAGCGTGGCGATCTGGATGGCACATTCATCTGGGACCCCGTCCTGTCCAAGATTAAGACCGCCGGCGGCAAGATGATCATCTCGTCGTCAGACGTGGCCAAGCAGGGTGCACCGACCTTCGATGCCTTGATGGTCAACGCGTCGTGGGCGGCGAAGAACAAAGAGTTCGTTACGGCGCTGGTCAAGGAAATGGCCAAAGCGGACGCTGCCTACAAGGCTGCCAAAGCCAGTTACACGGCCGACAGCGACCTTGTGAAAACCATAGCCAAGGTCGTTGGCGCGGAGCCAAAGGACGTGCCGAACGCGCTCAATGACTACGGCTACCCGACGGCTGCCGAACAAGCATCAAACGCTTGGTTAGGTGGCGGCAAGGACTCGGGCGTTGCCAAGGCCATGGCGAACACGGCCGTGTTCCTGAAGGAGCAAGGCCGCATCACTGACATCCCGGTTGATTTCGGCAAATTCGTCAATCCGGAGTTCGCGGCTGCGGCAGCGAAGTAAGGTCGATTGCTGAGGCGGGGTGTCCGACGCCGCTCCGCCTCAACAACTCCCACAGCGATCGAGCATTTTTGAGCAAACCGGCGGTGATAGCTTGCCCACGTCCTTCAGCGGCACGACTTCAAGCAGCCCAATGCAGCGCCCGACCCGCGCGTCGTTAGTGATCAAAGATCTGTCGGTCCGATATGCCACACGCGATGGCAGCGTGGAGGCATTGTCCAACGTCAATTTGGAAATGCGCGACGGTGAATTCGTCGTGGCTATTGGTGCCTCTGGCTGCGGCAAGACGACATTGCTGTCGGTGATGGCCGGATTCCTTGGGGCGACTGAGGGCGAGATCCTGCTCGACGGAAAACCTGTCGAAGGCCCGGGCGCCGATCGAGGGGTGGTTTTTCAACGCCACGCACTGATGCCCTGGCTTTCCGTTGTCGATAACGTCGCCTTCGGATTGAAGATGCGTGGCCTCGCGAAATCGAACCGGCTCGATATCGCACACGCGAAACTGAAGCTCGTGGGACTTGAGGGTTTCGCCAATAAGATGATCTACGAATTGTCGGGTGGGATGCAGCAACGTGTCGGAATTGCCCGAGCGCTCGCGTCGGACCCGGAAGTTCTGTTGATGGACGAGCCACTTGGCGCCCTTGATGCACTGACGCGCGAGACCGTTCAGGAATTGATCCTGGACGTGTGGGACCGCACTGGGAAAATGGTGTTCTTCATCACTCATTCGGTCGAAGAGGCGTTGTTCCTGGCGACCAAGCTTGTTGTCATGACGCCGCGACCCGGAAAAATTGAGAAGACATATGACCTAGACTTCGGGCGCCGCTTTATCGCGTGCCGGGACGGGCGGAAGGTCAAATCCGATCCCGAGTTCATTCGTCTGCGCGAGGCTGTTCTCGCAGATATTCGCGATCGCGAGACTGCACCGGCGGCGACAGCGTGAGGCGCTATCATGACCACTGAGCCATCCCGGCGCCCGCAAAACTTGGGGAAGCATAAGACCAGCAGCTATCGCGTTCTCGGCGAAGGCTCGAGCTTGGTCATGAACGTCATGAGTGTCGGCGCCATTCTCCTGCTCTGGTACGCCGCAACCCATCTCGGGTGGATCAAGCCGCTGTTTTTGCCGAAGCCGGAATCGATCTGGTTTGCCTTCAAACAGGCCGTCAACGGCGACCTAGACAGCCATACACTCTGGGTTCACTTTCTGTGGAGCATCTACCGGGTTTTTTCAGCGTTCTTTCTCGCCGTGATCATTGGGATTCCGATAGGCATCGCAATGGGCGTTTCACGGATTGCGCGGGGCCTTTTTGATCCTCCGATTGAATTCTATCGGCCACTGCCGCCGCTGGCCTATCTTCCACTCATGATCATCTGGTTTGGGATCGGTGAGAAGGCCAAGATCATTCTACTGTTTCTGTCCATCTTCGCCCCGGTGGCCCTGGCTGCGCGAGCCGGAGTGAAATCGATCAGCCAGGAGCAAATTCAAGCCGCCCGCTCGATGGGCGCTTCGACTTGGCAGGTCGTCTGGCATGTGATCACGCCGGGCGCGTTACCGGAGATACTGGTTGGACTGCGCATCGGTATGGGTGTGGGCTGGACCACGCTGGTTGCCGCCGAGATGGTCGCGGCCGACGCCGGTCTCGGCAAGATGGTGTTTAACGCTTCCAACTTCCTTCGGACCGACGTGGTGATCCTTGGGATCCTGACGATCGGTATCGTCGCCTACGCTTTTGAACTTCTGATGCGGTGGATCGAGCGGTGGGCGGTTCCGTGGAAAGGGCGCGTCTAGGGCGCCATCCGCGTCCCCACCCTTCAGCCGATGCTGCTCGTGACATGTCGATCGCCAAAGTAATGCGTGCCAGGCAAACGACGAACTTGGACACTGCCTGCACCGGCATAACCGGAGCAGTGCCAGCCGTCGCTTCGCGTGGCCGCGATAGGCTCGCCAGGAAGTTCACTGCGGGTCGCGTCACATATCACGGCGAGAGCATTGTCGGCCTTGAAGGGATCCAGCGCCGTTTCGTCTGTAAATCAAGTCAAAGCCCGCATCTTGTGAGTCGCGTGCATCCGTGATGCGTTTGTGGCCGCCCGACGAAGGCCTTGCAAAACACTTCCATAAACCAGCCGTCAATCTAGGCACACCGATGACAATCGCTGATCAGCAGTCTCCATTCGGTGTTGATCTCGGCAGCCCGCCTTCGATTCCTGATGCGGGCCGGCTGCGGGTGATGGAACTTCTCGAGACAGGCTTGTTGCATCGCTACGCCGAGGCCCGCGCTGTCGGCGAGGATGTCGCAGCACTCGAAGAAGAGTTTGCGCAATCGATTGGCCGCAAGTACGCAATCGGTCTCAATTCGTGCGGCAGTACGATGTTTCTGTCGCTCCTGGCCACCGGGGTGAAACCAGGTATACGCGTGCTGATGAACAGCTTCACCTTGGCACCCGTTCCCGGCGCGGTTGCTCATGCCGGCGGTGAGCACATCCTCGTCGAGATCACCGACAACCTCGTGATCGACCTTGACGACCTCGATCGCAAGGCGCGCGAGAGTGGAGCCAAACATCTGCTGCTGTCGCACATGAGGGGTCACATTGCCGATATGGACGCGGTGGTCGATATCTGCCAACGCCATGACATCGTCCTGATCGAAGACTGCGCGCATACACAAGGCGCACGATGGGCGGGGCGCGCGACCGGCACCTTCGGCGCAACCGGCTGCTTCTCGTTCCAGAGCTACAAGCATGTCAATACCGGCGAGGGCGGTATGCTGGTAACCGATGACGACGATATTGCTGCGCGCGCCATCCTCTATTCAGGCAGCTACATGCTCTACCGTCAACACCGAGCACGGCCTTCCGAAGCGACCTTCGAACGGTGGAGGCTATCAACGCCGAATTTCAGCCTGCGGATGTCGAATATCGTCGCGGCTCTGGCGCGGTCTCAACTGCCGCTGATGGAAGATCGCGCACGGAGATGGAACGAAAGCCATGACCGGATCGCCGCTGGTCTCGGCAATGTTGCT
>JAYSUN010000494.1:0-32319 GCA_043719045.1 Hyphomicrobiaceae bacterium
CAACGAATGCCGGGTGGCGATCCGGTGGTTGTCGGACAACGCATCCAGCCTCGGCTTTGATCCCGAGTGCATCATCGTTGCTGGCAGTTCGGCCGGCGCTCATCTTGCGGCCATGTGCGGTTTATCCGCGGCGACGCGCGATAGCATTAAAGGTTGCGTCCTGGTCTCTGGGATCTACGATCTCGAGCCGCTGATTGGAACCAGTGTTAACGATGCGCTGCAACTGCAGCAAGGCTCGGCCCAAGCCAACAGTCCGCTGTCTTTGCCGCTCGCTGGGTTTCCGCCGACGATCCTGTGTTGGGGTGCCATCGAGACCGACGAGTTCAAGCAGCAAAGTCGCGTCTTTGCAGCGGCGATCCGAGACAGTGGTTCAGGTTGTCTCGATTTCGAGATCGCCGACCGCAATCATTTTGATGTTATTCTTGATCTCGCCGATCCCGCGACTGTGCTCGGCCAGCACGTCGGGCGAATGCTCAAAAGCGATCTGGAGCGAAGCAGTGCCATCTTACCAGCCAATCTTTCCGCAGATCGTTGATCCCGCGGGCGTCGACGCGAGCCCGCACGCGCGGCCGATGCCGATGACGACGGACCAGAGCCGCGCCGAAACGGCGGCACAAACCGGAGGTGCGCCGCTTGTCGACTTCAACGGCCAGAGCAACCCATACATCGATTATCAAAGCATCGATCTGCTTCTGTCACTGCAGCACCCCCGCAAACAGGGTTATGACGAGATGTGCTTTTTCGTGATGGGGCAGGTGAAGGAGTTGCTGTTCCGCGGTCTGCATTTTGAGTTGATCAATGCGCAAGCCCAGATCCGCCAGAATGAAACCAAAAACGCATTGGAAATTCTAACCCGAGCCACCGCCTTTGTCGGTTACATCGCTAAGTCCTGGGATGTGCTGTCGACCATTACGCCAGACGGATTCAATCAGTTCCGGGATCACCTGGGAACGGCGTCCGGACAACTGTCTTTCATGTACCGCCATGTTGAGTTCGTTCTAGGCAACAAAAACCGGCGCCTGGCGACGGCGCATAGGAACGTCCCCCACGTCTGGCCCGGAATCGAAGCCGCATTGACGTCTCCGAGCCTCTATGATGACGCCATCGCTCTGCTTCACCGCCATGGGCACGCCATCGACGCCGAGGCGTTGAAGCGGGATTGGAGCCAGACTTATGCCGCCAATACCTCAGTCGAAGATGCCTGGCTGGCGGTCTATCGCGACCCATCGCCGGACAACCAGATCTATCGTCTGGGTGAGTGCCTCGTCGCGATCGACGAAGCCATGTCCCAGTATCGCTGGCGCCACTTCGTCGCTGTGCATCGCATCATCGGCTATAAGCCGGGTACGGGTGGGTCGGCAGGGGTTGGCTGGTTGCAGAGCGTCACGGCGCACCGTTTCTTCCCTGAACTGTGGGCCATCCGCACCCGGTTGTAATCGCAACGCCTGCCGACGATAAGCGCACGCACTGAAGGTCGCTGGGTCCTAAAACCGTGTGGCGGCATCCTGCGACGCGATCAGAGCAAGGCCTCAAATATGGCTCGCGCTGCATTGACTTCACCGCCACGGGGGCCAAGTGGCTTTTGTGCGGGACGCCAGCCAAAGATGTCAAAGTGCGCATACCGGTGCGCTGACTTGACGAACTTTCGGAGGAACAGAGCTGCCGTGATCGAGCCCGCGAGGCCACTCTCTGAGACGTTGTTCGTGTCGGCTACTGGGCTGTCCAGCATGGCCTCATAACTCGTCCAGAACGGCATCCGCCACACCGGGTCGGCCACAGTTCTGCCAGCGGTCTGCAATTGTGCAGCAAACGTATCATCATCGCAGTAGAACGGTGACAACTCAGCTCCCAGTGCGGTGCGAGCGGCACCCGTCAAGGTCGCCATCGTGATCAGGGTGTCCGGTTTGTCTTCGTCGGCGAGTGTCAGCGCATCGGCGAGCACGAGGCGTCCTTCCGCATCGGTATTGCCGATTTCAACGGTCACGCCCGCTCGCGACTGCAAGACATCACCGGGCCGGAACGCGTTGCCGGATACAGAGTTTTCAGCGGCGGCGATCAACACCCTCAAGCGGACTTTCAACTTTGCTGCCATGATCATGTGAGCAATGGCCAGAACCGCCGCAGCCCCGCCCATGTCCTTTTTCATCAGCAACATCCCGGCTGATGGTTTCAGATCGAGACCGCCGGTATCAAAGCAAATGCCTTTGCCGACCAAAGTCACACGCGGCCCGTCTTTGCCCCAATGCAGATCAATCAATCGCGGCGCGCGACTTGAGGCGCGCCCAACGGCATGGATCATGGGAAAGTTTTTGACCAGCAGATCATCGCCAACGATCGCTGACACCTTGGCGCCGTGCTTTGAGCCCAGAAGTCGAACCGCTGCCTCAAGTTCGGCCGGCCCAAGATCATTCGATGGCGTGTTGATCAAATCGCGGCCAAAATGAACCGCTTCAACAATGGACACAATACGAGCGCCGTCTGCCCCTTCCGGAACTTGTAGCCGCGTGACTTTGTCGGTTCTGGCGGCGGATTTGTATCGGCGAAACTTGTACGCACCAAGTCCCCAGGCTACGGCCGCCAGCTCCGGCTGCGTGATTTTGCCCTCGATCCGATACGTCCCCGGGGGCGCATGCGCGTGCGCATTGCCGATCAGTGTTTCGGCCCGCACCATCCAATCGCGTGCTGACGCCTCGGCTGCCAGCGCAAGTCCGGCGACGCGGCCTTTCGCGTCCGGGACCAAAAGTGTTCTGCGGCTCGAGGCCGCAAAGTCGTGGTCTGACAACCATGCGTTCTGAGCCGTCGTGAGGGTCGTGTGATCCGACCCGTCGATCAGCCAGATCAGCCGCACGTTTTTGTTAGCGGGTTTGGTGTCTGCGTAGAAGTTCTGCACGTCCGGCCAAGCCACTGTCGTCTCGCTCACGTCATCCGCTCCCGGTCGAGTTCCGATCCACCTCTACGCACTCGACCACTGCAGGCCAAGTGCTTCCTGCACGTTTGGTTGATTGCAACAGGGGAAAACTATTGGTCGGGCCCGAGCCCATTGAGCCGAAGACACAAAGGCCCGACGCATGCAATCTGATGACCGGGTTCGAAGGTCAGCGCGTCGGCGGGCAGTGAGTTGCGGCAGCCTCGGCAAACGAACTGTTCCGTTCCAGCTACAACTTCAGTCGGAGGGCACACACCAGCCCGCTGAAATCATGATTGCGGCCACCCGGCCAGCCCCGCGCGCGGATGCAATCCGCACAAGTCAGTGTTTGTGCAGATGGGTATCAGTCGACCAAATGACGGATGATTTGGGCGGCGCCATCGAAGAGGCCGATGCCGGAATCCGGCAGAACCCAGAGAAGCCCCGTCACAGCCACAAACAACAATCCACAAACAAGAAGTGTCATCGCCAGATTGACCAATATGGCTTCAAACAGGAACAACGAGAATGAGCGCCTCTGGCCGTCTTGCAAAAGCCGACGCGGCGAGCGTTTTTCGACGCCTGCGAAGAGCGCGAGATAAAAGTTACGTCCGAACCAATTCGTGCTGACCCGGTAGTCAATCTGATGCGCCGCTCTGGCTGGATCCATCAGCTCCACGAGCTGAACCATTTGAGCCGGTGTCAGGCTGGACCTGATGTTTGCGGGGATGCGGTCCCCAGGCATTTGATCAAGTGGCGGGTTTACCTTGGCCACTCCGGCCGTCTGCGTCAATTCTGCCGTCGCCATCCCACCTGCTCCCAACAGCCTCATGCTGCTTCCTCATGCGATCCGATCAGGAGCCTAACGTGAGGTCTTTAAATGTGATTTAACACCTGCATGGTGGTCGATTGCAGAACTCTTGAAACCGCGAGCCTCAGCCAGGCTCAATCGAAGAAAAACCGGTGCAGCACCGAAGGACCTTCAAGCAGGTCAATGCCAAGCGCCGACTTCACGAGGTAGAGTGTAACGAGGCCAGCGAGGGCCAGGAGGCACACCAGACATGTCACTACAAGGCAAAGCAGAATAGCCTCGAACAGGAAATCCATGAACCCGCGATGCTGTCCGTCGGCTGTCACGCGTCGCGGCGATCTCAGTTCACGTCCGGAAAACAAGGCCAAGTAAAAGCGACGACCCAGAAGTGCCGTGCTGACGCGATAGTCGATCATGTGCCCCGGAGTAGGGATGGCCAACATGCGTTCCAGTCGGGTGATTTGCTGAGGCGTGAGTGCCGCGCGAATGTCGGCCGGAATTTGCGGGTTGGAGTTTGGCGTCATGCCACCTACGATTAGAGCGCTATCGGCGCCGTCAGCCAGGCTCACGGGTGAAATCCTTAAAGTTGAACCAGGGTCCCGATGATAACGTAGCGAAGCTCACTCAAGTCAGCAAACTAGCGGCTCCGACTTAAGAACACTTTAATCCGTCAGAAATCTGGATGACGGCCGGGCCGTTCACCCGTCCCTCGCGTGACCAGATGGTGGTTCAGCGAACGCTCAGTTGCTTGGCTGCGGGCCAGGTGATGCGATGGCCGAACTCAAGCATCCGCTCCTCATCAGGCGCCATCGTGAAATCCCAATAGATCAAGCCGCGCTTGTCGTCCGGGTCGCGTCCGGTCGGTGGCACTTTTGCCGAGGTCTCGATCTTGACCTCCTGATTGGTCGAGACCGGAAATTGGTCGAGCACGCGGACAGAGATCGGGCGCTCGTGCAGGCTCTTGAGCGTGATCTTGAAGTTCTTAGCTTCGTTCTTCGATGTGGAGATGATGCCGCTCTCACTGCGCTTTTCGTCTGTCACGGCATACTTGACACGCACATTGTCGTCTTGGCCAAAGCCGAGTTCATGATCTTCGCCTGGAGCCAACTGCGGCAGGCGTCCCTGACCGACGAAGGTGCCGTCGCGGAACAGGGAGACCTGGCCGGCAAGAATGGCAGTGGTTTTAGGAGTCGTCAGTTTGGCATAGAGGAAGGCTTTCGGGTCAAGCTTTGGCACGGTGCGCACGGTCAAAGTCGGTTCGATGTCGGTGGCGTCGATCTGGACCCGTTTGACCTCGCCGGATGGCATCACGGTGTTGCGGCCCGCGATCCCATAGTTGGCCTGGAAAGCGTTACCTTCAATGGTGGCGTTGACGTGTTGGGCCTCTTCCATTGCGGGGGCCGCGAGTTTGGCCCGCGTCTGGGCTGCTGGCGCTGACATGACTGGTGCTGGTGGCGGCGCGGCAGCACCGACTGCCATCGTGTCCTGGGCGCGCCCGACTGGCCGTGGTTCGAAAATATCGACGAGCATCGGCCGGAGATCTGGCGCCTGCGAGCCTTGGGAGGGCCGGGTCGTCGACAGCGACAGCGCGACGTTTTCCCAGGATTCACCGGTTCGCTGCTGAATGCCGGCGCGACGGACGAGCTGCATTTTCGGCACAATCGCGCGGGTCCCGGTAACGAGGCGTGCGTCATAAAACGGCGTCCACGAGGCATTGCCGACTTGATAGCGAATGGTGACGTCAGCTTCCAGTGCGGCTCCCGCCGTGACCGCGATTTTGACTTCCGTCCGGGCTTCCTGAGCCGGCGCTATCGGCGCAAGTTTCTTTTGCAGATCGATGATCTTGCGGTCGACGTCGCGGATCTTCACCTGCGTATCCAGGATGAGCTTTTGCGCCACCATGGTTTGTTCGCCGATCAGTTGAGACAGCTTCAGCCAATCCGGCTGGGGAGGCGCTTGGGCCCCAATCGGCACGGGTTGGCCAGGCAGATCACTCAATTTTGTGATGAGTTTTTTCTGGGCGTTTGCCGCTTCAATCGATGCCATCAGTGCGGCTTTGTCGTCATTGAGCCGCTCGATGTCGTTTTCGATCTGGCGGCGTTCAGCGGCAGTGACCTCCTGCTCGGTTCGCGTGATCAGGGTCTGGCGCGTATCAACCGAGCCAATCGACAGCGCGCCCGTGCTCTTGCCCTCGACGCGGATGGATTGGCCGATGGCACTCGATGGCAGGTCGGTGAGGACGATGGTGTGCTCACCGGGCTGCAGACGGACCTTGGTCAGCCGAGTGACTTCAGCGCCGGCTGAAAAGACCGTCACAGCGTCGATTTTTGAGGCAGCGGCAACGTCGGCTGCGGTGGCTTGGGTCATGGTCAAACTCAATGACAGAACAAACAGGGATGAGGCGAGAAGTGGGGCACGCATGGAGGGCTCCGGAGTGGTGGCATGAGGCGGGCGATGAGACTGGTGCGAGCGAGACAATACGGTCGGTCCATCACATCAGCGACTTCATGGTGCCATTGTGGCGGATCGTGCGCGCCGCTTGCGTCAGATCGGCGGCAAAGGCATTGTGGGTTAAAAAATCAGGCAGGAGTACACGATGGCTCTATCGCGCCGCCAAGCTGTGGCACTGACGTTGGCTGCAGCCTCAGCCCCGAGGGCCGCCCTCGGTCAGACCGCACCGATGAAGATCGTGTTTCCATTTGCCGCCGGCGGGACGGGCGATGCGTTGAGCCGTTTCATTGCTGATAAGCTCAGTACGGCGTTGAAGCGGCCGGTGATTGTCGAGAACCGCACCGGAGCCGACGGCCGCATTGCCATTCAATCGGTCAAGGCCAGCCCGCCCGATGGGTCAACCTGGTTGGTCACGACCGGGCCGTCGATGGCCCTGATGCCGCAGATCCACAAGACGCCGGGCTATGATCCGGAGGCCGATTTCGTGCCGGTCGCCAATCTCGCCCGCTTTGAGTTCTGTGTTGCCGTCGCCAATTCGGTGCCGGCTATGACCGTGGCCGAGCTGGTCAGCTGGATCAAGGCGAACCCGGAAAAGGCCACGTATGGTTTGCCGGGCCTGGGTACGATCCCGCATTTTGCCGGCGTCGCCTGGAGTAAGTTGATTGGTGCGGATATGCGGCGGCTGGCGTATCGCGGCGGTTCGCCGGCTGTGAACGATCTTGTCGGCGGGCAGATTCCGATGGCGGTGCTGACGCTATCGGACGTCCTGCAGCAGTACCGCGCGGGCACGGTCAAAATTCTGGCCGTCCTCAGCCGATCGCGCTCGCCATTTGAGCCGACTATTCCGACGCTCATCGAAAGCGGTTATCCGATTGAGGGCGAGGCTTGGTATGGGATGTGGGCGCCGGCCGGGACGTCGGCCGAGACGGTCGCCGCAGTCGGTAAGTTGATTGGGCACGCGATGGCGGAGCCTGAATCCAAGGCGCGGTTCATGAACCTTGGTCTCATTCTGACGGGGTCGCCAGCAGCCGAACTCGAGGCCACGCGCAAGGCCATGGCCGAGACGTGGGCGCCAACGATCAAGTCATCCGGCTTCACGATGGAACAATAAACGCCACAACTCGGCACGGACGCGTTGTCCGACCTGCTGGGCTTGCCCGAGCCGCCGATCAGCCCTCTTCGGGCTCTTCGCCACCTGGAAGGATACCGCCGATGGCATCGCTGCCGGCGTCTTCTTCTTCCTCGAGGAAGGTCTCGTCGTCAGCTGCAACAACCGGCTCGTCAGTTGTCTCGAGTTCAGCCAAGGCTTCCTCCTCGGGCGCGACCTCAGCTGCATCGTCAACCTTATCGGCCATATCAAAGTCAGGCTGCGTGATCGGCTTATTGCGCGCGGCGGCGGCGGCGGCAGATGCCGCAGCTGCAGCACTCGGCACGTGCACCGGCACAACATATTGTGCACCGCACATCGGGCAGACGATGGGGTCGCGAGCCAGATCATAGAACCGGCTACCGCATTCCGCGTTTTGGCACGTGCGTTTGGTGCCGCGCGCCGCTTTGGTCGACATGGTCGTCCTCAATCATCTCAAGTGAAGCGCGTCCTTAGCCGCGCTGCCCGCCAGTGTCAAAGGGAAATGGCCACCGGCTGTCATTGAGTCCGCTGAGGCGGTGGGCGATGGCGGTCAGGTCATGGGGCTTGAGGGCTATTGTTGTGGTTCAGCGATGGGTGCCGTTGGCGGCGCTTGGGTCGAGGAAGTCGTGGCTCTTGTTCGGATCGTTGTGCATTCGGGTGGCATTGACGCCGCGAGCGCAGGTAGGACGCCTGTCAAGGCTTCATAAGACGCGCACACGTGTTGGATTTGCTCAGGCGTCAACGGGTCCCGATGGATGACCATCAGCCGGGTCAGCATGTATTTCGCCAGTTTCGGCTTTTCCTTGCGGAACCGTGCCTCGGACGCCGTCGGCAGTTCGGTGACAGATAGGTGTGCGCTGCCAAGAAACCCTGCCATGACCGTCAACGAGCCGAGGTTGATGACTTCGCCCGACGCAATCCGGAATGATGCAAAACTCCTTTTGAACTCGCCACCAAAACCCAAGACGCCGCCTTCTCGGTTCCCGAGCGAGATGTTCGTAATGGTTCGGCCGGATTGGTGAGAGCAGGCCACGTTGACCACGTGGTACTCACTGGGTGGCAGCTCGACGCTCATGACATCATTCGCAATTGCGGTTGCCCCAGCAACAGTCTGCAGCGTTTTGACCGCCTCGTAGCCGGAGCCTCGCTTTTTTGCGACCGTAAGGGTGCCACCGACGCAGCCATGCCCCAAGATCTGCGCTTTGATGACGGCGATACCCGTCTTGGTTGTCTCCAATGCGCCCTGGGTCAGAATATCGCTAGCAGAAGTTGTTATCGCGCAACCGCCCAGCCAAAAGTTGACTGCGATGACTGTTGCTGTAACCCTCGCTCGGCACATCGCCGCCCCCAAGGCGTGATACGTAGCCCCACCACCCTCAACCATACACGACTAAAGGCGAGAGCGCTTTCCACCTGAAAACGGTCAGGTGAGGCGCACTAAAGTCATTGTTTGTCGCATTTTCTGCACCAAACCGGATCCCACTTTGGTGGAAAATGTTCTACCATGGGCCTCTCTCGGTCGAAAGGTTCGTCCAGGGCGAAACTCTTGTGTGTCCCCAGGGATCTCGACGTCTGGCTCAGACGCGGTTAAGTCAAGCGCAGTGACATGCTGCTTGAACTGCCGACTTCTTGGCAAGGAAGGGACGATGCATGCTGGCCCAGGCCCGCACGATCTGGAACGGCCTGTATGACTTGTTCGCCGACTCAGGCTTCTCCATGGCTGGAGCTGTGTCTTTTTCATTCGTGCTGGCTCTATTTCCGTTTTGTATTTTTCTCGGGGCGTTTGCCGGCTATTTCGGCGGGGATGCCTTGGCGCGGGCGGCGGTGGCTCAACTGTTTGATGTCGTGCCGACGCCGGTTGCCAAAGTGCTGGAGCCGGAAGTCATGGCAGTGATGGGCCAAAGCCGGTTTGGCCTACTGACCTTTGGCGCCTTGATTGCCCTCTTCTTTGCCACCAGTGCCATCGAGAGCCTGCGCGCTGCGCTGAACATCGCCTACCGGGTCAAGGAGACCAAATCCTATCCGGCTTGCCTCGTCCAAAGCGCGATCATCGTGATGCTTTCAGCGCTTGGGATGTTGGCGATCGCCTGGGGTGTCGTTGTCGGCCCTCGAATGTTGTCGCAAATCAAGCCGCGGTGGCTGTTGTGGCTGGCCGACCAAAGTTGGATGTCGACAATCATTCGCTACATTATCGTCATCGCCATAATCAGTGTCCAGCTTTTCACCTACCATCTCTGGCTGACGGCAGGCCGGCGACGGATCGCCGATGTCTGGCCAGGCGTCCTGTTGTCAATTCTGTTGTGGATTTTGGCGGCCAAATTGTTCGGCAATTGGCTGCAGATCAACGATTATTCCCGGTTCTATGCCGGCCTGACGTCGGTGATGAGCGCCCTTATCTTCTTTCAGGTGACCGCCATCGTCATCATCCTGGGAGCTGAGGTCAACAGGGCCATGATCGAGGTTCGCGGCCGGCGCGACAATGGTCATGCCAAACCTGCGGCCGCTGACCTCGCCCCCGATCAAAGTCTCTAGTGGCCAGACTGGAGATGGCCGGCAGTTCGTGGCATTGTGGTTGATCAGAGCTGAACCAAGCATCGGAACAAGGAAACGCCACGCGTGATGTCCGCCCTGCGCAACTGGTTGACGTGTGGCCTCGTGGTCGTGGCCTGCCTGACGCTGGCGTCGGGTGCACAAGCGTTTTCAATTGAATTCAAAGGCCGCGGCGTTAAACGCACCATCCTTGCGATTTACGATAGCAAGACCGAAGACGCGGTGAATAAATCACGCATTCACAAACTCGCGGAAATGCCACTCAATCATCTGGGCTACATCCTTGAGTATCACGACATCAATGACCCACTCCCGAACCCGGCAACGATGGCCGGATATCGTGCTGTGTTGACTTGGTTCGTCGAAGATTTGAAGTCTCCGCGTAACTATCTCGTCTGGCTCGATCAAGTCACCACGCAGGGCATAAAGCTGGTGGCTTTGGGCGAGGTCGCGCCGCGCGAGATTGATGAGATCTTTCCCTTGCTCAACCGCATCCTGATCCGGATCGGTTTAAGCTCATCTGCGTTTTTCTCGGAATTGACCCACAAAGCCAAGGTCGTCTACAGCGATCCCGCAATGATTGGTTTTGAGCAAAAACTCAACAAAGTGATCCCCGGCTTTCCAGTCATTGAGTTGCGCTCCCAGTCGGCACGCTCGCACCTGACGATTGAATTGCCGACCGGAGGCGGCGTGATCCGGTCGACCGTTGTGGCAACCAGTGAAAACGGGGGGTATGCAGCGCAGAATTTTACGATTGATCTGGATACCAACACCAATCGCCTCGCCTGGCTGATCAATCCGTTTCAGTTTTTCAAACTCGCTTTGGGTGATGAGCGATTCCCGATACCGGACGTGACGACGGTGTCTGGACGCCGCATCTATTTTAGTCACATCGACGGCGATGGGTGGAACAATTTGTCCGAGGTCGAGGGCTATCGTGAGGTTCAAACTCTGTCTGCAGATGTTGTCACCAAGGAGGCGATCGAGGCGTATCCGGATCTGCCGGTTTCAGTCGGTTTGATCGCAGCCGATGTGCAACCGCTGCTCGGGGGCAATGCCGGTGGCATCAAGTCCGCTCGCCAGCTCTATGCATTGCCACAGGTCGAAGTTGCCAGCCACACCCACACGCATCCCTACAACTGGTCGTTCTTCGAAAAATATGAAAGGGAGGCCGAAGTCAGTAAAATGCGGGCTTACCGTCCGCCGGACATGCCCCTCCGCGAACGCTTCACGGCTGCCATGATGAAGGCTGCCGGCAAAACCTATGTCAATCCGCGCTACGACGAAAACATTTCTGGCAGTGACGAACTCCCGCGCACTTATCTCCGGCAACCCTTTGAATTGCAGTCGGAGGTGCTCGGAGCACTCAAATTTTCAGAACAGTTTGCCCCGAAGGGGAAACGCGCAAAACTGTATCTCTGGAGTGGTGACACAACTCCGTTTGAAGCTGCGATCGAGGCGACCCGCTTGGCTGGCGCGCGCAATTTGAATGGCGGCGACAGTCGCCTGGACACTGAGTTCCCGTCGGTTGCGTACGTGCCGCCCGTGTCGCGCTTGGTTGGGAAACAGCGGCAGATATATTCTGTCAATTCAAATGAGAACACGTACACCAACGATTGGACCGGCCCGTTTGGTGGACAGATGATGTTGGAGCACACGTTGCGCAACACGGACACGCCCCGGCGGCTGAAGGGCTTTAATCTTTACTATCATATGTATTCCGGCGAGAAGCAGGCGTCGTTGCGGGCCATCAAGCACTTCCTCAATGTCGCCCGCGCGGCCGAGGTGACACCGATCGCTGCCTCGCATTATGCGGCCATTGCCGACGATTATTTTGGCTTGGAGATGGAGCAAGTTGACTTGTTCGCCTGGGCCATTCGGAAGCGTGGTGCGCTGCAAACTGTCCGTTTTGACGAGGCTGAGAAGCTCGCCGTCGATTTGGCCAAGAGCATCGGCGTGGTCGGCACGCGTCGCACGGCTGGGACAATTTACGTGACCCTGGATGCGGCGGTCGAGCGTGCCGTTGTCGCGCTGAAAGCTCGCGCCGATGACGAAACTTCGGTAACGGCTGGCCGCGACGGGGAGCCGTTGCTGACTTTGATCCATAGTCGGTGGCGCTTCGAGAGCCAAAAAGCCGGAGATTGCGTCCAAAGTTACGCCACGTCTGGTTTCGGGCCTGGCGAGATGTCGTGGCTGACCGAAAAAGGTCGTGGTTTTAAAGTCAAGCTGTCGCGGCAGGGAGCCTTGCTGGCTGAGGAGGTGCGCTGGGCTGACGGCAACGGCCACCTCGATCTGCGGTTTGCCATTGACGGCATTGAGCCGCTCGATCTTGTTTTCCAATGCCACGATTGAGACGACACCATGGCTTCTCTCACAGTTACTTATCAGACTTTGAAAGGCGCCTTCGATCGCAGCAATGATGCGATTGCGCGCCTTTGGCAGTGGACCATCGCCAGCACTCCAATGTTGCCGACACTGCATCGTCCGTATCTCGTGATCATGCCGCTTCTGTTTGTCGGCGCACTCGCCATTGGCGCCGCCGTGTTGCCCGGTGAGAACGAGCGCATCGCGGCTCTGGAACGGGATGGTCAGACGCGGCGCGCTTTGCAAATGCTCGAGGCTCGACTTGACCGAGGCGACGCCTCCAGTCGCGTGTTGTTTGATTTGCATCGGTTGTATGATTATTATGGCGACAGTGAAAAATCCCGCCGCGTTCTCGAGCGCTTGGCTGACCAGCGTCCGCGCGACGCCGTCATTCAACGTCAGTTGGCGCAGCTGTATAAAGCGACCCAGGACGAGCCAGCCTACATCCGCGCACTGCAACGGCAAATCTCGCTGCGTTATTCAGAGCCAGCGTGTAAGGAATTGATTGGACTTTACCGTCGCGGCAGCAACTACACGGCCGAGCAAACGGCCATTGGCGACTGCCGCCGACTTGGCTATCGCCGCGTCGATGATCTCGTGCGGCTGGCATTCCTGGAAGCCAGTGATGGCAATATGGCAGAAGCGGCTCAGACGCTGAGTGCCGTCGATGATCGACGCTGGTTGCGGGCGTCGCGTGAGCGCCAGCTCTTGTTTGATGCGCTGATCGAGGTTCGCCGTCCCGATGAGGCTGTCCGCCGAAGCGTCCGGTGGTTGAAAGGGCAGCCCGACGTCGATTTGGCGAACACCTTGGTTTATCGCATGGTCGAGGCCAATCGAAATGATTTGGCCCTGCAGATGGCAACGGCCGTCAGTCAACCCGGTGATGGCGTCGCGCTCACCGTGGCTGAAATCATGGTCGATCTAGTTCAGTATGCGGCCGCGAAAGCCTTCCTTGGTGGCTGGCTGCAACAGAACCAGCGGTTGGATCTCGAGCTTGCGACTCGGTTTGTCACGGCGGCACTGGACGCTGAAGATCCGGTCCTGGCGCTCGCTGCCGCCGAGCGGTTCGGTTTCGAAAAGTTGGATCAGCAGGATTTGGGTGCGTTGGCCCTGGTGTTGATCGCGTCCACGAGGGGGCGCGAGTTTGACCGTGTGCGTCCATTTTTGGCCGTCGAGACCATTGCCCGCAATCCGATGTTGGCAGCCGGCATCGAGCTTCGGTTGGGTCGCAACGAACAGGCGCGGTCGAATCTGGTGCGGGTTCGCGTCGATGAACTGAACGAGCGGCAGCTCGGGCACTTCGCGCGCCTGGTTGATCAAGCCGGTCGCTCGCCGGCGCTGGCAGCTGTTCTGCGGGAGCCGCGGATGGCCGCGATGCTGCCGCCTTCCGACGGTTCAGCAGTCCGCCCTCCCAGCATTGCCGGGCCGGCGCAGGCTCAGGAAAAGCAGCGGATTCTCAAGCGCGCCGAGGCGAACAAGCGGTTGCGGGAACGTCGCAAAGCCGAGCGCAAGGCGCTGTCACCAACACCACCACTGGGACCGTCGCTGCCGTTTAATTTTCCGAACCAGTAGGCCGTTTCGGGTTTGCCGGCCGCGGCGGTGTGGGTCTGGATTTGGTGGCGTAGTTCCTGCCACTTTGTGCCGCGGTGATGGCTCCGCAGACCCGGCCGGCACTCAAGTTGTTGCTGAGCACGCTTTCGAGCGTCGTCGTCATGGGGCGGCCGCTGTCGTCGGCGTTGCGTTCTGCAACACGGCTGATGTTGATTTTGAAAACAGTATCCGGATGACCAATGCCGACAAGCCGTTCGGCCTCAAGTGCCAGGCGCTCCGCACTTTTCAGCGTCAGGCCGGGCGTGTCCGCAATCACTTGCCCCAGGGTTCGAGCGAGGCCTTCAATGGCCGTTTCCTGGAGGCTCGGATCTCTTGGATACAACTTTGCTATGCGCTGCCTGTCGCCCTGCGATAGACCGGTCGGCATGGTACCCCCGCAGTGTCCCGACGGGTTCTTCACGAAGGCGCCGGAGAACCGGTAGTGCATGATGGAGGCGGGATCATAGGGGTCGGGTTTGATGCCGGGCGCGGCCACGCGCGGCGCAAAATTTTGCATGGCATAAGCTGCAATTGCGATCGGCGGCCCGCTGTTCAACTTGTCGACTTTGGTGCAAAGCGCCTGCCAGCTGAAATTTTCCATGCATTTGCTGTCGGGATGTTGATGCTCGTGCGGCAATCCCAAGACGTGGCCGATCTCGTGCAACATGACGATTTTGAGTTGTGCGTCGCCATAGTTGCGTCCCGACAGTTGATCGGTGGGCGAGATTTGCACCGTGTGATCCAGCTCCAGGGCGTCATAGGCCTTGGTGCCGACGCGTGACGTCGAGGTGCCATTGGCAAACAGCACGCGAACCGGTGGCCGCGGGGATACCTCCGGACACGTTCGATACCCCTGGCCTTTACCGAAATCAAAGCTGATATTGGCAACCCGCATCCAATCCCGGGCGGCATCAATGAACAATCGGCGCTGACTTGGCGTGCCCGCGATGAAACAGGTCTCGATGCTGTGACCCGCGGGCCAGGTCCAAATTGGCGTGGCCACATCCCAACGGCCAAGCACGCTCAAAGCCACGAAATCGGGCCGCTTACGCGACGCCGCGGGCGCAGTGCCGGCGTCCGATGGGGTTGAGTGCCCGACCACGGCACTGACGATCACGCCGATCAAAATACCACCCACTTGACGCACGGAGGTCCCCGAATTGACGCGACGCATCGCCATCCTATCACGGCGCACGCGGTTGGCACTGCGCGGCCTGGTTGCTGTCACGGAGGTCGCCACCCGACGCTGGGTCAGCGCTGACCGCGGCAATGAATTGTGCGGCCTCCAGGGGGACTGCGAACGCGAAGGCTGGAAACACGCGCCCCACATGAGCCGTTGCGGTGGCGGCCAGACGGTGGGCTGCCTCAGCCGTCAGACCGCTGACGTGCAGCGCGTCCGCGAGCGCTGGACCTTGTGCTAGAATAAACGCCTTTTGCAGTTCAGCACTGGCTGGATAGCGGTGTCGGATTTTGGCCTGATCACCCGTTGAAATAACCCGTTGTGCTGACGAGTGGCAGGCGCTCTCCGGCCCGTCCTTCAGCAAAACGGCGGGGAACCGATAGTGCATCACTGAGGCCACGTCATAGACAGCGTTTGCAGCAGTCGGTGGATCCGATCGCAACTGCACCTGCGACTGCAGCATCGCCAACGTCGCCGCACGATCCATTTTGGCGCTACCCTCGCTGGAGAGGGGAACCGTTTGCTCACACACCGCCTCGATGCGAAATTGTCCGGGACAGGGTGATGCGGGATGTTGATGTTCATGCGGCAATCCCAAAACATGACCGATCTCATGGGTCGCGCTATCGCGAATCTCGGTCAGGGTTCGTTGGCCGCGTTCGCCGACACCCAGAAACAGGTTCGGCCTCAGTGGGGGCAGATCCTGCATCAGCGTGCCGGTTCCGGTCCGGCTCTCGATATCCGGCCTGAAAGCGACCCGCAGGAGACTGGGTTGCGCGGCATCGCAATCGCGATAGCTCGGCGTTGCGCCGAAATCAAAAACCAGATTTGCCGCAGTCCCCCAGTCATTGGCGGCTGCGACAACAGCCTGGCGTTGGGTGCGCTCGCCGAGAAAAAAACATCCGGACAGTGTGCTGCCTGTTGGCCAGACCAGTAGGTTCCAAGCGGCCGTCCAGCGCTTCAGAATGTGCCAGTCCCTCGTCGTCTGTGCCGGGTCTTTGGCCAGCGCCGTGCCCGCGCACGGACCGACCAAAACAAGACACGTGATCAACAGCACGCGCCGGACCCATCGTCCCGTGTCGACAGTCACATCGGCCATGCCGATCTCCTGCAGGGTTCGCACGCGAAGCACCGTGGGAGAGGGGATCACGCCTGCAGCGCAGCAAACAAGCCGTCTGCTTCGCATCTGCTCACGGCCACAGCCGCAACCAGTGTCTCGGCGAGATATCAGCGCGCTGACGCCACCCGCTCGATGGCTTTGGTGCGCGCCAGTCCGGCGTCGGCCAGATGGCCGTTGAGTTTCTCACCCGGCAGTCCGTCCACCAGCAGGGCACGGATCGCCAGCAGTTTGGCCAGATCGATACCGGTCTTCAGTCCCATTTCCTCAAGCATCCAGACCAGATCCTCCGTGCAGATATTGCCCGACGCACCCGGTGCAAACGGACAGCCCCCGAGCCCCGCCAAACACGCATCGAACGCGGTCACCTCAGCGTCGAGGGCTGCCACCACATTGGCGAGCCCCTGCCCGCGTGTGTTATGAAAATGCGCGCCGCCGACCCGCTCGCGGCCAAAGGCCTTGTGTGCAGATAAAAATAGCCGCTTCACTTGCGCTGGATTGCCGATGCCGATGGTGTCGGCCAGCGCCACCGTTTCAGCTCCCGCAGCCAACAGCCGCTCGCCCAATTTCAAAACGTTGGCTTCGGGGACCGCGCCTTCAATCGAACAACCGAACGAGGTCGACAGTGCGGCCACGACTTTGGGCCTCTGCCCCGCGGGTTGCGACCGCGCTAACTCGACCACAGCCCGCAATTCATCAATGGACTGCTCGTGCGTCTTTCGAATATTCGCCTGATTGTGTGACAGGCTCACCGAAATCGGCATCGACATGACCTGAGCGCCTGCTGCAATGGCCGCGTCCGCACCCTTGCGATTGGGCACCAGCACCGCCGTCGTCAGACCCGCAATCGTCCGCCCGAAGCGAGTGACTTCATCGGCGTCACTCATTCCCGGGACCACTTTTGCGGGCACGAACGAGCACACCTCGACCTCGCGCAGGCCCGCCGCCGCTGCCTCGCTGATCCATCGCTTCTTGAGGTGCGTCGGCATGATCGATTTGGCGATTTGAAGTCCGTCGCGGGGGCCGACCTCAATGACGTGAATGTCGATTTTGCTCATCTGTTTGGCCTTCAACCACTCAAATAGGACTTCGCAGCTTTGATCGCCGCGAGCTCAGCCCGCGGATCGGCGTCACTTTGATTACACTGCCCGGCTTGGCCATACCAAGACCGCACCTTTGGCGCATCCCCCCTCGATCTTGTGCAGCACGGCATCGACCCAGGTCAAACCCGGCTGTGAAAAGTGCTCTTGCGGTTTGCGCAACAGGCCGGGTGGCAAACAAGACGCGAAACGGCGGCAGGCAAAGATCCCGGATATTTGCCGTGCCAAGTGGCCCATCAAATTCCGGGACATCGGGGATGCGGGGCGGGAGTGTGGCTCCATCTCTCCCCTTGATGTCCCGGAATTTGGCGTGCGGGCAGCGCGTGACAGATATCCGGGATGTTTCCGTGGCGATGGCTGGGTGCAGTCGTCCGACCGTTGCGTATCCATCCGCATCTCCCAAAGAGCGAATCGGACACATCGCGGAGCCGCAGCAGTCGCGCGATGCCAAAGTGACTCAGTATAATTAAGTGGATCCCGGTTAATCGCAGGACATGAGACCAGCAAAAAAAAAGTGAGCGCTTGCATGCGTCACATCATGCGGAAGGTGCTTTTGCACTCCCGCGGAACCCGGTCGCCAGCACGTAGAGCTCAGCACTTTCGGCTCGGCTGGCCGGCGGTTTGATGTGCCGCACAATCGCGAAATCACGCTTCAGCGCCTTCAGCAAGTCGCCCTCACTGCCGCCCTGAAACACCTTGCACAGGAACGCGCCACCCGGTGCCAACACGTCGGCCGCAAACGCATAAGCCAATTCAGCCAGTCCCATGATGCGTAGATGATCCGTGTGCGTGTGGCCCATCGTCGGTGCCGCCATATCCGACAGGACGATATCGGCTTGTCCGTCCCGTACCATGGCCTTGAGTTGATCCTCAGCGGTCGGAGCAGTAAAATCCAACTCCAGGATGGCGACCCCCGGGATCGGATCAAACGTCAGATAGTCAATCGCAACAATTTGGCCAGCACCTTTGCCCGAGCCATCGGGTGAGGCTTGACAGCGTTTCGCCGCGACCTGGCTCCAGCCGCCGGGCGCCGCCCCCAGATCGATCACGCGCTGCCCTGGCTGCAAAACCGCATACTTGTCGTCGATCTCGATCAACTTGAAGGCCGCCCGCGAGCGCCAACCATCGCGCTTGGCGGCCTGGACATAGGGGTCGTTCAATTGCCGTTCCAGCCAAGCCCGCGACGATGCCGTGTGGCGGCTCTTGGCTTTGACATGCACAGTCATATCGCGCACGCCGCTCGACACGCCGCCGGCTGCACCAGATTTGGTGCCGGCCTTCTTCTTGGTTTTCAGTCGCGCCATAACTCACTCAATCCTACCAACGACGATTGCGTCGCTGTTCCTGGTCGTCGGCCATCAAAGTTGTCAAAATGCCTTCGCGCAAACCACGGTCCGCCACCCGCAGACGCTCGCACGGCCAGAGCCGCAGCATCGCCTCCAGGATCGCACACCCGGCCAGCACGAGATCCGCGCGTTCGCGGCCGATGCACGGCTCAGCGATCCGGTCTTCATGGCTTGCCTGCACCAAGCGATCCGTCACGGTGCGGACATCCGCCGTTGTCAACCAACAGCCATCAACCCGGCTGCGGTCATAACGGGGCAAACCCAGATGCACGCCCGCAATGGTCGTCACGGTGCCTGACGTGCCCAACAGATGCACCGGGGTGTGCGCCAGCATCGGCCTGATCTTGGCCCTTGCCTCGAACGGCAACAGCAGGCTGGTCACAAACGTAACCATCGCTTCAAACTCGGCCGGCCCCACAAATGCGCCACCAAAGCGCTCAGCCAGAGTGACCACCCCAACCGGCAGCGACGTCCAGGCGTGGATACAAGTCTGGACATCGACCCGGTCCGACAACGACCAGCCGGAGCGGCTGAAATGCGGCACGCCGTTGACATGGGTGCGCTGCACTTGCCGCTGGCCGAGGTCGAGCCAGATCAACTCGGACGACCCGCCACCGATGTCAAACACCATCACGAGGTCAGAGTCTGCATCAATCAACGACGCGCAACCTGACACCGCCAAGCGCGCTTCATCCTCGCGCGAAAGGATCTCGATATCGAGCCCGACCTCCTGCTTCACACGCGCCAGGAATTCAGGACCGTTGCTGGCGATACGACAGGCCTCGGTCGCCACCAACCGCGCACGTGTGACCTGGTGGCGGGCAACCTTGCTGGCGCAGATCTGCAGCGCGCCGGCCGTCCGCGACATTGCAGCCTCCGACAACACGCCGCTTGCCGTTACGCCCTCACCCAAACGAATGATCCTCGAAAAGGCGTCGATAACTTTAAATCCGCGCCGCGATGGGCGGGCGACCAACAACCGGCAGTTATTCGTGCCGAGGTCGAGGGCTGCGTAAATCGGCGATGACGCGTTAGAGCGTTCACCTGAGTTGACAACACGAGTCAATGGGGACGGCCGTTGATCGGCTCGCGAATGGGGCTCGACGGGGCCCTTCTGCCCACTCTGCGCGGGCTCGTCTCGATGCGGTGGTGCGACACCGCGCGGTCCATTGACACCGGGCACGATAGTATCCTCGGCACCTGGAAATGGGGGAAGAGCGGTCGGCAACTCATGTGCAGGAGAGGATGACAGTGACCCAATCCAGCATTCCCGGTTCGTCAGGCGACTCAAGCGTGTTGATCTTGATGCCATAATAGCAGGTCAAGCCCGCCCGTAAACCCATGACCCGCATGATCGCTCTGATATGCCTCGATAAGTTTTGGGTGCGTTTCTGTATTCAGCAATCTCAAATAGCATAAATCCTGAGCGCTTCGCCCCTTGTCGCCGCCAATCACGGCTCCGCCGTCCAGCGGGCCGCAAGCCGCGCTATTTTGATGAGCCTGCGCGATTCTGGGTTTGAGCGGTCAATTCCGATTTTGACCGCGGAACGCCCAACTGGTGAAATGAGCTTCCACGGCCGCCGTGATCGCGTACAGCACGATGCCGAGGACAGCGAGCACCAATAAGCCTGCAAACACGATCGGCACCTGGAACGCTGACTGCGCGTCCATCATCAGCTTGCCCAGGCCAGCATTCGAGCCGTTTGTCTCCGCGACGACGGCGCCGACGAATGCCAGGGTAATGGCAACTTTCAAGGAACCAAAGAAGTAGGGCATCGAACGGGGAATGCCGACTTTGCGCATGATATCAAGTTTCGAGCCACCAAGAGCGCGCAACACATCCTCCAATTCTGGCTCGGTCGTGGCGAGGCCCGTCGCAACGTTGACGACAATCGGGAAGAACGAAATCAGAAACGCGGTGATGATCGCCGGAACGGCACCCAGGCCGAACCACAAGATCAGGATCGGCACAACCGCCACTTTCGGGATCGAGTTGAACCCGATCAGCACCGGGTAGACGGCGGCATAAATCGCCCGGTGCCAGCCGACGGCGATGCCGAGCAGGAGGCCAAACACCGTTGCCAACGCAAACCCAGCCAAAGTGGTCCACAGTGTCCGAATCGAGTTGTCGATGATCGGCGCGTGATACTGCACCATCGCCTCCCAGATTCTGCTCGGCGCGGGCAACACCGTGAGTGGCACTTTCCAATACCAGCAGGCCGCTTCCCAGAGAGCAAACAGGACGACGGTGAAGACCACCGGTGCAATGATTTCAAGCGCACGGTCTTTCATCAGTGACGCTTTCCGATATGCGAACGCAACTCGTGGACCAGATCCTGGAACGGCTGGGTGTACGTCACTTCCAGATCGCGCGGGCGTGGCAGCGTGATCTCTTGGCGCTTGACGAGTTTGCCCGGCCGATCCGACATCACGTACACCGTGTCCGCCAGGAATGTCGCCTCACGCAGGTCATGCGTCACCAGCATCACGGTGACGCCGCGAGCCTGCTGGATATCGCGCAAGGCGCACCACAACTCTTCACGCGTGAACGCATCGAGCGCGCCGAAGGGTTCATCCAACATCAGAATTTCAGGCTCATGGATCAGGGCACGGCAGATCGACGTCCGCTGCTGCATGCCCCCCGAAAGTTCCCACGGCATTTTGTCGGTGAAGCCTTTCAACCCGACTTGGTGCAGCAGGGCTTCAGCTTTGGCCTTGTACTCGGCCCGCTGGCTCCGGATCCGCGACCGATGTGGCTGAACTATTTCCAATGGCAGCAGCACGTTGTCGACGACCGTGCGCCATGGCAGCAGGTTCGATGCCTGGAAAGCCATCCCCACGGATTTCAACGGCTTGGTCACGGGCCTGCCATCAACCATGACCGTGCCCGCGGACGCAATGTGCAGCCCGCTGATCAGCTTCATCAACGAAGATTTACCGCAACCTGACGGCCCGACCACCGCGATAATCTCGCCCTTCTTGATCGTCAGCGACACCGTATCGATCACCTGGATCGCGGTCTTGCCGCGCCCATAGTGCATCGTCACGCCGTCAAGACGAACGAGGTCCGGCTGGTCTTGAAGATGCGCCAAATGGTTTCCCCCGAAACGCAAACACGAGTGCGCCTCGGAGGCGCGGCACGACTTGTTCAGCTTCCGTAGCCCGGCCATCGTCACCGCATGATTGATCGCGACCATCCAGTGCAGCTGCAGCAGTCGAACTGAGGTAATGTTCCATCAAAGTTCTGAGGAATAATGGCCACGGGCCTGTAGGCCTGACCGTGACCTAGCTTACTTCGCCATCCGGGTTTCTTTGGCAGGCAGGTACTGCGCGTCAAAGATGTCGTCCGGCTTTGGCTTGTTCTTGTAGGCAAACGCTTCGCCGAGCTGATCGATCGACTTCGCCAGACGTACCGGATCGACCGCGCCGAGACCGATGGTTTCGACTTCCTTGGTCGCGATGTTCTGGGCCAGCGCCATCTTCAGGCGTTCAAGCTCGACGACTTCATTAGCGATCTGGTTCTTGGCAATCACCGATTTAACCGCGGTTTCCGGGGACTTGAGGGTTTCCTGCAGACCCTTGATCGTGCCACGCACAAATGCGGCCACCGCCTTCGGATTTTCAGCCATGAACTTCGGGCTTGCCATGATCGCGTTGCCATACAGATCCAGTCCGAAGTCGCGCATCAACATGACCACGATTTCATCAGCCGGGACGTTGTTGGCCTTGAGATTCATGAAGGACGAGAACGAGAAGCCGGTAATCGCATCAACGTCACCCTTGGCCAGCATCGGCTCGCGGACCGGAAAACCAACGTTCTCGATTTTCACTTTCGACGCATCGATGCCATTCACCTTGGTGAAGATAGGCCACTGCGCGTAGGCACCGTCGGGAGCTGGGGCGCCGAGCTTTTTGCCTTCCAGATCCTTTGGCAACTTGATGCCGTTCTTCTTCAGTGTGACGATCGCAAACGCAGGCGTATTGTAGATCATCGCCACGGCCTTGACCTTGGCGTTCTCGGGATTGTCGCGGAACTTGATCAACGAGTTGATGTCGCCGAACGCCATGTCATGGCTGCCCGAGGCAATGCGATTGATGCTTTCAACGGAACTGGTGCCGGGATCGATGGTGACGTCGAGACCTTCAGCTTTATAAAAGCCCTTTTCGATGGCCATCAGATAGGGCGCAGCCGGGCCTTCAAAACGCCAATCAAGAGCAAACTTGACGGGCGTCTGCGCGCTGGCAGACGATACGGCGGCAAGCGTGACTGCAGCCGCAACAGCTAGTTTACGCAACATCGAAAACCCCTGTGGTGTGGAAGTCCTTTGGGGCAATGCCTTCCCCGCATAGCCGCCATGCGAGTTTCAATGGCACAACGGCAGGGGCCGACACAAGGTGGGCTCCGACTAATTATGTACCTCATTGAGCCCCAAAAACAGGCACGGAACCAACGCTGGCAACAAAGCCGATCACAGCACCGTCAGGACGTCGCGGAAAATGCCCAATGCCTCGTCAATATCGGCGTCGGTGTGGGCCAGCGACACGTAGATCTTGTGGTCGCCTTTCAGGAGCCCGCGATCGAAGCAAAGCTGATTGAAGCGTTTGAGGCGGGCGCTATTTTCCCGCGCTAAACTGCGATAATCATGCACGCTGCCGTCCGTAAAGACGATGTCGAATAGTGGCGGTGCACCGAGGACGATCGCTGGTGTGCGCGTGTCACGGATGATTTTTGCGAGACCATCCTGCAGGCGTCGACCCGTTGTGAAGAGCCGATCATAGGTGCCGGGTTGCCGCAAAACCTCCAATGTGGCGAGACCGGCGGTTGCAGCGATCGGATTGCCGTTAAGGGTGCCCGATTGCGGTGTGTAGCGGTCGTCCGTGACCGCGCCGTGCTCGAAGTGGTTCATGATGTCCGCTCGTCCCGCGACCGCGGCCAACGGGAAACCACCGCCGACAATCTTGCCTAGCGCGCACAGGTCCGGCGTGACGCCCCAATACTCTTGCGCGCCGCCATAGGCAAAACGGAAACCGGTCACGATTTCATCGAATATCAAGGGGATGTCGTATTTGGCGGTGACCGCGCGAACCGCTTCAAGAAAACCCGGCTTCGGTGGAATAATGCGCTGGAACGGCTCAAGAATGACCCCACCCAGGTCATCCTTGTGGGCTTCGATCAATGCGACAGTCGCTGCCGCATCGTTGAACGGCGCGATCAGCACCTCGTGGCGCAACACCTCGGGGATGCCGGCCGTATCAGGCGATGCCTGCGGAAAATTACCAGGCTGACGTGGCGTCGTGCTCATCATCGCATAGTCGCTGGCGCCGTGATATCCGCCCTCAAATTTCAGGATCTTGTCCCGTTTGCGATATGCGCGCGCGACCCGCATGGCGAAGAATGTGGCTTCTGACCCGGTTGAGGTAAAGCGGACTTTGTCAGCGCAGGGGACCGCCTCGACGATACGTTCGGCAAGGTGGATGCCGGCCGGATTGTTGGTGTAAAAGGTCGTACCGCTCGCCAGCTGGGTCGCGACCGCGGCGGTCACGCTGGGATGGGCGTGCCCTAGTAACATTGGCCCAGAACCCAACAGAAAATCCAGATAGCTACGGCCGGAGACGTCGCACAGTCGCCCAGCGTTGCCGGACGCCATCACCACCTCATTTGGGGCGCCGCCAAACGTACCGCCGGGCAAGACGCGGCGGGCTGTCGCCGTCAGTTTAGTGGCCTCGGTGTCAATCTGCATCACGGGCTCCAAAGCATCAGTCGCTGGAGTGGAGCACATCAGTCGTGCCGACAGCAAGTTGCTCAGCGTCACTCAGTCAACTCAGGACGCGGCACATCGAACAATGACCGCTGACAGGACAATAGCGTCCAACCCCAATGCGTCGTTAAGCGGTCGCAGCCGCCTTCTTCACCGCCTCAACAATATCACCCACGACCTGATCAACCAGTGCCTGATCGTGGCCCTCCGCCATGACGCGGATGACAGGCTCGGTTCCGGATGGGCGGATGACAACACGGCCCCTTGCGCCGAGTTTGGCTTTGCCACCCTCGATGGCCTTGCGCACCGCTTCCTTTTCAAGCGGCTTGCCCTCGCTGTAGCGGACGTTTTTCAGCACTTGCGGGAGCGGCTCGAAGCGATGGCAGACCTCACTCACTGGCCGGCCAGTCGCAACCACCACCGCGAGCACTTGCAATGCGCACACCAAGCCATCGCCCGTAGTCACGTGATCTGACAGAATAATGTGACCGGACTGCTCACCGCCGACGTTGTAGCCGTGCTTGCGCATATGCTCAACGACATGCCGATCGCCGACATTGGTACGAGCCATGCTCAGCCCCTGCTCCTTAAGATAGATTTCAAGCCCCAAGTTCGACATCACTGTCGAGACGATGCCACCAGCCGCGAGTTTGCCGCGTTTGTTCCAGCTCTCGGCAATCACGGCCATGATCTGGTCGCCATCGACGACATTGCCTTTTTCATCGACAATCACGACCCGGTCGGCATCGCCGTCGAGAGCAATGCCGATGTCCGCACGGACTTCACGCACCTTGTCGCACAGCGCTTCTGGCGAGGTCGAGCCGCACTTCAGATTGATGTTGCGGCCATTGGGCTCGACACCGATCTTGATGACTTCAGCGCCGAGTTCCCATAAGGCTTCAGGGGCAACCTCGTAGCCGGCACCATTGGCACAATCGATCACGATGCGCAGGCCGTCCAAGCGGATGTTCTTTGGCAAGGTGCGTTTGGCGAACTCAACATAGCGTTCTTGGGCACTGTCGATGCGTTTGGCTCGGCCGATGCGATCGGCGGACACCATCATGTCGGCTGTGGGCGCATCGATCATACGCTCCATTTCAAGTTCCATTTCATCTGACAGTTTGTAGCCGTCGGGATCAAAGAACTTGATGCCGTTGTCATGATACGGATTGTGCGAGGCCGAAATCATCACCCCGAGGTCCGCGCGCAATGACTTGGTCAACATCGCGACCGCAGGCGTGGGCATCGGCCCCAACAGAAACACGTCCATGCCAACCGCTGTAAACCCCGAGGTCAACGCATTCTCCAGCATGTAGCCGGACAGCCGCGTGTCCTTACCGATCACCACTCGGTGTCGATGGGCGCCATTCGTCGTAAACAGCCGGCCCGCGGCCATTCCTGCCTTCATGGCAACTTCCGCAGTCATCGGGTGCTTGTTGGCTAACCCCCGAATGCCGTCCGTGCCGAAATAGCGCCGCGTCATGCGCGTCCCCTTCAGTGACGTAAAGCGCGCCAACTGGTCTGGCGGCCTTCCTGATGACTTATGCTAGAACCGAGCCGGAAAGATGAACCAGTGACTGAGCCGACCAATCGAGCGTTTCCATGCCCCCTGTCCACTACCACGATTTGGCATTCACCGAGCAAGACCTCGACAGCATGACGGCTCGAGCCCGTGACTTTTATCACCTGATGCAACGACGGCGGACGGTGCGCGATTTCTCGGACCGGCCGGTGCCGAGGCCGATCATCGAAGACGCCATCCGGACCGCTGGGACAGCGCCCTCGGGGGCCAACCAACAGCCCTGGTCATTTGCTTGCATCTCCGACCGGGCCGTCAAGGGTCGCATTCGGCAGGCAGCGGAAGCTGAGGAAAAGGCCTTTTATGCCGGCAAAGCGGGCGAGGAGTGGCTGGGCGCTCTGTCGCATCTCGGCACAGACTGGGAAAAGCCGTTTTTGGAGACCGCCCCTTGGTTGATCGGGATTTTTGGCCAGCGGTGGGGGACGGGGCCGGACGGCTCCAGAATCAAGCATTACTACGTGCCTGAATCCGTCGGCATTGCCGCAGGTTTCCTGATCGCCAGCCTGCACGCCGCCGGCCTTGCAACCCTGACGCACACGCCGAGCCCGATGGGTTTCCTCAATGAAATCTGTGGTCGGCCGGACAGCGAGAAGGCCTATATCCTGCTTGTCGTTGGCTATCCTGTCGAAGGTTGCAAAGTCCCCGTCATCACCAAGAAATCATTGGATCAGATTGCCGTCTGGATCTGACCTCACGACGCCAGCTCACGTGACCGACGGGTCGCCGCATCAACTGCAGCTGTCATCAATGGCTGCAATCCGCCGTCAGCCATCAGCACTTGCAGCGCGGCATGCGTGGTCCCGTTGGGCGAAGTCACATTCCGGCGGAGTTGCTCAGCAGGCAGGTCCGAACGGTGCAGCAATTCACCGGCTCCAGTGACCGTCCAACGCGCGAGCTCGGCTGCAAGTTCAGCCGGCAAACCGGCCTTCCGTCCCGCCTCCGCCAGGCATTCAGCCAGTAAGAACACATACGCTGGTCCCGAACCGGAAACGGCTGTCGCTGCATCGATCTGATCCTCGTGGTCAACCCAGACGACGGCGCCCACGCCGCGCAATAGGCCATCGCAAAGTGCCCTCTGCTTGGCCGTCACATGGGCATTGCCGACGGCAGCTGTGATGCCGCGCCCGACGGACGCCGGCGTATTCGGAATCGAACGGACAACCGCTGCCCCTTTCGGCAAATGCTTTTCGAAGCTCGCAAGCGTCCGGCCCGCGGCGACCGACAACACCACGGTGTCAGGCCCAACCTGCTTGGCGAGGAGGGGAAACACCGCCTCCATCACTTGCGGTTTGACCGCCATCAACAGCACCGCTGGTGGCATCGACAGCTGAAGCTGAGGCGACGAAACAATCCCATATTTCGCAAGCATAGCAGACATGGCCGGAGGTGGTCCCGGGTCCTGAACTGCAATCCGCATGGGATCGAGCCCGCCTGCCAGCCAACCGGCCAACAGCGCGCCACCCATATTGCCAGCGCCAGCCAGAACCAAGGTGCCATCAAGTTTTAGGGTCATAGCTGTAATGTCCTAGCGCCGGTTAAATTCCACCGCCTCAAACAACAGTGGGGCTGTCCTGGCGCGGTGAGCGATTGAGACGGCCTGCCTTCGAGAGTCAAAGAATCTTGCCGGGATTGAAAATGTTCTCGGGATCGAGTGCCTGCTTGATCTGACGCATCACCGACAAGCCTTCGCCCAACTCGGCCTTGAGGTACTTCACCTTGCCCTGGCCAACACCATGCTCGCCCGTGCAGGTCCCTTCCATGCGGATGGCGCGATCCGCAAGCCGCTCAAGAAAGGCTCGCACCGATGCTTCTTCATTCGGGTTGGCGCGATCAAACACTGGCGAAGAATGGAAATTGCCGTCGCCGACATGGCCCACGATCGGTGCAATCAGCCCGGACCGTTCGATATCGGCCTTGGTTTCCATGACACACTCGGCCAATCGGGAGATCGGCACGCAGACATCGGTTGCCAGAACATCTTTGCCGGGCCACGTCGATTTGACGGCCCAATAGGCATCATGCCGGGCTTTCCAGAGGCGGCGGCGGTCCTCTTCCTTTTCCGCCCAGTCGAATCGGATGGCACCCTCGGCGTCAGCCAGTTGCCGAAACATCTCGACCTGATCGCGCGCACCAGCTTCGGTGCCGTGAAACTCCAGGAACAAGGTTGGTTTCTCATCCAGCTTTAGCTTGGAGTGGAGGTTGACAGCACGGACCTGAACTTCATCGAGTAGTTCCATCCGCGCGATGCCCAGACCCAACTGGATCGATTGAATGACCGCGTTGCAGGCGCCTTCAAGCGTTGTGAACGGGCAGACCGCCGCCAGGATCTTCTCGGGGATGCCATACACGCGGACCGTCAATTCGGTGAAGATCCCGAGGGTACCTTCGGAGCCGACCATCAGGCGGGTCAAATCATAGCCGGCCGAGCTTTTTCGTGCACGCTGAGCGGTTTTGACGACACGCCCGTCAGCCATGACCACGGTGGCATTGATGACGTTTTCGCGCATGGTGCCGTATTTGACGGCTGTCGTGCCCGAGGCCCGTGTGCCGGCCATGCCGCCGATGGTGGCCTCTTCGGCACCAGGATCAACCGGAAAGAACAGTCCGTGATCGCGAAGATACTCATTCAATTGCCGCCGCGAAACGCCGGGCTCCACGACGCAATCCAGATCCCGCTCATTGACCGCCAGAATGCGGTTCATCCGGCTGAAATCGAGCGAGATGCCACCCTCCGGCGCGTTGACGTGGCCTTCCAGCGACGTCCCTGCCCCGAACGGAATGATCGGCACGTGATAGTCGCGTGCAATTCGAACCACCTCACTGACGTCAGCGGCAGCCTCAACAAACACGACGGCGTCTGGCGGTTGGTTCTCAATCCACGTCAGCGTGTGCGCATGTTGACGCCGCAACGCCTCTCCGGTCTGCAGCCGATCGCCAAAGCGTTGCCGTAAAATACCGATCGCGGTTGCAACCTTGGCCCGGTCACGCAGTTGAGTTTGGGCAGCCGCCATGTCGATGTCCTCCCGGAGCAACGTGTTGTGCCTGTGAATAGCAAATTGGCCACACAAAGCCAGCCAAGCAACGTCTCGTTTACCAGTTCGGCATAGCGTGACAGCAGCTGGCGAATATGTCGCCGCATCGAGATCTCCCGCCATGAAACCGCCTCGTCAAAAACTTCAGGCCATGATGTTTGCAACCGCGGTCGTTGCTGGATCCGTGGCCATTCACACCAAACAAGCACCGTCTGGCGCATTGGCTCCTGCCTCAACGAACGATAGCTTTATCACCGACAGTCCATTCGGCGGCCCAAGCGCACGCCATACCTGTCGCCTTGGCATGCGTTTTTCAAGCTACCATCGGAAATGCGTCCTTTGGGTTCCGTTTGCATCCCATTGAGTGCGCAGGTACTATCCGCGGTCCGGGCAATAGATCTAGCCAAAAACAGCTGCAATTGCGACATCGGGCTGCCCGGATCACCTGACACACACGCAAAGGCGTGGGCGAGGGCCAAGGAATGATCCGCAAGTTGTTGGTTCTGTTCACCATGGGGCTGGTTTGTGCGGGCGCCTATGTTGTGTCGCCGTTGTGGATGGCAATGGACCTCAAACGTGCGGTTCAGCAGGGCGATCTGGAAACACTGGCAACGCGGGTCGATTGGCCAGCCGTGCGCAGCAGCCTGAAAGCCTCACTGACCGAGATCGAGCGTGCCAAAGAACTGGAAGCCAGCGTCCGTGGCCTGCCGAAACCATCACTCTGGGCGCGCATAAAGGCAGCCGCGTCACCGGTCCGCTACGCCGATACCGTCATCGACCGTTATGTAAACCCTGAAAGTGTGGTTCGCCTCGCCGCGGCCCAGGGCGGGTTGAAATCGCTGTTCGCACGCAGTGACCGTGGCGAGCAACTTCAACCTGACAATGACCCCATTGCCGATGCCAAGCGACCGATGTTGGAGCGCGCCACACGTTTCTGGGCGCGCTTGCATCGCGTTGAGTTTCGCAGTCTGACGAGCCTCGAACTTGAAGTCCAGGATCGATGGGTACCTGAGCGTCGCTACATCAGCACCTTGGAGCTGAAGAACCTTGGCTGGCGGGTTAGCAGTGTGCGCGTCGTCGGCGCAGGTTTTTGAGCGACGGCCATGACTTGCCCGACGGCAGGATTAACAAAGTGCTGCGCCGCGCATCGACTTTGTCGCGGTATACATTGACGCTTTCCTGACCATCTCCGGAATCACTGAACTGATCCCTGCTTTGCGCCTCCAAAATGCTGAGACTTTAACTTGTCTTTAAATCGCTCTGGGTAATCTCACGTCACTCCGGACGACTTGGGCGGGTGCCCTGGCGGGATCGGACGCGCAATTCGCGCTGGCTGAGTGTTGGGAGAGTTCCTCATGAAAAATCTGTTCGCACGTTTCGTTAAAGATGAGTCAGGTGCAACCGCGATCGAGTACGGCCTGATCGCCGCTCTCATTTCGATCGCAATCATCGGCGCCGCTACATCCATCGGCACCAACTTGAACACCACCTTTACCAAGATCGCTGGCAACGTGCTGCGCTAAGCGCACGTTTCAGTGTGGCCGGTTTCCGCTAGGGAACACTGTCCAAGTGTGATGAAAAAGGTCGCCGCGCTTCGTGCGCTGGTGGCCTTTTTTCGTTCTGAAGCTCAAACTTCGACAGTGACCGTAGCGTTGACCACGTCCTTGAGCCATGAGGGCGGACAGCGCACGACGCATCACTACGTGATCGGCGCCGTCTTTTGTCGATCTGGCAAAAACATCCACGTCATCATGGACCTGAGCAACGCCACCAGAGCGCCACGCGATCAGCACCGCGCAGATGATGCCCAGGTCGCAGGGTAAGTGCCGAGTGGCTGTGCTGGAAGGGCGAAGTGCGCCGGCGTCTCCGACAACAGTGCGGCGTGACGAACCGCCCGCAAAGTGCCAAAGCCGGACGCGCTCGTCTCAAGCAGATCTTGCACGTCATCAAAGGTTGGATCGGCGCAGGTATGCCCTCCGGGCGGTCGCGGCAACCCCTTGAGCCATTCGCCGACTTGAGCCAGTGACGTCCGCACCAGCCATGACCCACCCTCATCCGCACGGCGGGCGAGCGCTCGCATCGCCCCGAATGCCAATAGATAGCCCGCAGCATGATCAAGGGCCTGCGCGGGTAACTCCTTCGGCCGCGTCACAGCACCTCCGCCGGCTAGGGCTTCAGCTTCGGCAAAATTGATGCCGTTGGCATTTTGCGTGAGGCTATCGAAACCACGCCGGTTGGCCCACGGCCCAACATTGCTATAGGCGCTCAATGACACGCAGATAATGCCGGGCGCGGCTTTGGCCAAAGCCTCCGGCGCAAACCCAAGAGCTGCCAGACCGCCTGGGCGATAGCCCTGAAGAAAAACATCCGAAGATTGAGCAAGGTTCATCAACCGGCCGCGGTCTGCTGGCTGATTGAGATCCAGATATGCCGGCCGTTTGCCGCGCCCCGTGTCGATCACCAATGTCGGAATGCTCGGAAGATGCGGGCTCGACACATGAAGCACATCTGCGCCGTGGGCTGCCAACGTGCGCCCGCCGACCGGCCCCGCGATGATGCGTGTCAGGTCGAGCACCCGGATATCCGCCAAGGGGCGATCACCGGTCGAGGGCAGCGTACGTGGCGCTGCGTCCCCAATCTTGATGATGTCCAGCAGCGGCAAAGCCGCGACGGCCTTGCCCTGCGCGTGCACCGCCCATTGCTCGGGTGAGCGGAACAAGGTCACGCACATATCGGCGTCAGCGGCCGCATTTTCGAAAGCCTCGCCGTCCCAGTCTAACAGCTTTGCCTGTACCGCCTCGCGCGAGTATTCAGCCCCAAGCAATTTTAAGATTCCGTCTCGGTGGTGCGCAAAATTAGTGTGAACTCGGATCCAGTGCCCATCCCTGACCTGATAAAGCCCGGCGACTTTGTCCCAAGGATCAACCGCAGGCGCAGCTGTGCGAAGGTACCGCTCGGAGCGGAATTCGGTCGCCGCGTGGCGCATGTCTACGCTGACAGTTTGCATGCGCCCGGTGCGTTTGTGCCAGATGTCAGCCGCGGCCAATCCAGATGCCGCAAGGCTCGCTTGTGCCAGGGTGCCAACCGCGTAGGACGACGGCAATGCGGGCTCGCGACCGATGAGGCGCACATGCTCCAACGCGGACATCGGGCCGCCGCTGAGCGACCAGAGCGACAGAAGTGCTGCGTGAGCCGCGTCAGACATCACAAAACCCTCACTTGACGACGCTCAGGATCAGCGCCTTTGCATCGTCACTCGCCCATTCCGCCGGCCCCAAAAGACGCCCGATCTCGCGCCCCTGTTGGTCAATCAGAAGCGTCGCAGGGAGCCCAATGACCTTTAACTCGCCGGCCATTTTCGCGCTTGGATCTGCATACAGCCTCAGCGTCTTCGTGCCGACGGAAT
>JAYSUN010000495.1:0-3526 GCA_043719045.1 Hyphomicrobiaceae bacterium
AGCCACAGTCGCACGATGAACTTGACGAGGGGCATGCACGGAGCGCGTTGCTGCTGTGAATCTGTGACCGGAGCGACACAGGCTTGAAGAGCGTCGCCACCTTTGAGCCACAAACCGTTTCCATGTGTTGCAGGCGTCGCAAATGCCTGATGACTCACTAGAACTTGGGTCCAGACTTGAGCTGTGAGATGCGGATGTGGCGACCTTAACCACGTTTGCAATTGGGGTCGCCGGCCTCCGGGCCAATAAGAAGGGGTCGAGAACGCGAAAGCGAGCCAGTTGAGGGTCCGTGTTACGGCGCATATGGTGCTGTCGAGACGAGACCAATTGAAGCTGAGTCCAGGCATTGGGGTATCCCGGGCACGGACTTTGCGCCAATTGACATGCCTTTCAATGCTCATTCCGCCCTTTCCGACGAACGCGTGAGAACCCCATGGCCAAACCGCCCAAGTCTACCGATGCTGCGAAGTCTACCGATGTCAAAATCGCGCTTGCCAAAAGCACGCTGGTCAAAACCACACCCGCCAAGAACACGATCGTGACGACGAGCCCCGCGAAGGGGACCAAGGTTGCGAGCAAAAGCGTTCAGCCGGATACGCCCAAGTTCGACAAAGCTAAGCTGCCCAGCCGCCATGTGACTGAGGGGCCCGCTCGCGCGCCGCATCGCTCATACTACTACGCGATGAATATGACAGAGAAGCAAATTCACCAGCCGTTGGTTGGCGTGGTGTCTTGCTGGAATGAGGCGGCGCCTTGCAACATTGCACTGATGCGTCAGGCTCAGTCGGCCAAAAAAGGTGTCGCCGAAGGTGGCGGTACGCCGCGTGAATTCTGCACCATCACCGTCACTGATGGCATCGCCATGGGTCACCAGGGCATGAAGTCCTCGCTCGTCTCGCGCGAGGTGATCGCGGACTCGATTGAGCTGACGATGCGCGGGCATTGCTATGATGCCATGGTCGGATTGGCGGGTTGCGACAAGTCCCTGCCGGGCGTGATGATGTCGATGCTGCGCCTCAACGTGCCCTCCGTGTTTATGTACGGCGGCTCGATCCTGCCGGGGCGTTTCAAAGGCCGCGACGTGACCGTTGTCGATGTCTTCGAAGCGGTCGGCATGCACTCCGCCGGCAAGATGAGTGACAAGGATTTACAC
The DNA here is from genome assembly GCA_043719045.1 of Hyphomicrobiaceae bacterium. GTDB lineage: Bacteria > Pseudomonadota > Alphaproteobacteria > Rhizobiales > Hyphomicrobiaceae > JABFRJ01. Next base: position 1,154 of record JAYSUN010000495.1, read on the forward strand.
GAACTGGAAGCTGCGGCATGCCCGAGTGCGGGCGCTTGCGGCGGTCAGTTTACCGCCAACACCATGGCGATGGTTTCAGAAGCCATTGGCCTGGCGCTGCCATCATCGGCCGGTGCGCCGGCACCTGATCTGACGCGTGACAAGTATGCGGTCATGAGCGGTCAAGCCGTGATGCGCCTGCTCGCCGATGGCATCCGCCCGCGCCATATCGCGACCCGCAAGGCGTTTGAGAATGCGGCGGTGGCCGTCGCGGCGACTGGCGGCTCGACCAACGCAGCACTCCACCTGCCCGCCATGGCGCACGAGTGCGGCATCGAGTTTGATCTGTTCGATGTCGCCGAAATCTTCAAGCGCACGCCGTACATCGCCGATTTGAAGCCGGGCGGTCAGTATGTCGCCAAGGATGTTTACGACATCGGCGGCGTGCCACAGATCATGAAGGCGCTGCTCGATGGGGGCCTGCTGCATGAGGATTGCCTGACGGTTACGGGCAAGACCATCAAAGAAAATCTCAAAGACGTGAAGTTCAATACAAATCAGAGGGTTGTATACCCAGTTTCGAACCCCATATCTCCCACGGGCGGCGTCGTGGGCTTGAAAGGCTCGCTGGCGCCCGAGGGGGCCATCGTCAAGGTGGCCGGAATGAAGACGTTGGAGTTCAAAGGCCCCGCACGGTGTTACGACTGTGAGGAAGATGCCTTTGCTGCGGTTGAAGCTGGCAAGATCATCGCCGGTGAAGTGATCGTCATCCGCTATGAAGGCCCCATCGGCGGGCCCGGCATGCGCGAAATGTTGTCCACGACGGCGGCACTGTATGGCCGCGGCATGGGTGAAAGCGTAGCCCTCATCACCGATGGCCGCTTCTCTGGCGCGACACGTGGTTTTTGTATCGGCCACGTCGGTCCGGAAGCGGCTTTGGGCGGCCCGATCGCGCTGCTCCAAGACGGCGACATCATCACCATCAACGCCAGCACGGGAACGCTCGACCACGCGATTCCCAAGGCTGAGTTCGAGAAGCGCCGCAAGGCGTGGAAGGCTCCGGCCAACCCCTACACCACAGGCGCTTTGCGCAAGTATGCAGCCCAGGTGGGTCCCGCTGTCAAAGGCGCGGTTACCCATGCTGGCGGAAAGGCCGAAATTGTCTGCTACGCGGATATCTAAGCGCGCAGCTTTGGCTGTTGCGGTCGTGACCGGAGGCCTGTTGGCGTCCGGCCCCGGCTGGCGCTCGAGCCCGGACGTCGCCCGCGGGATCAGCTTGATCTCGGCGGTCGAGGCCCGCGAGCTGACCTTCAAGAGCACGCAGGATGCCTACGAACAGGGCCTCAGCGCCTATCGCTCGGGCTACTACGACGTGGCCATCCCCGCGCTCGAACACGTCGTCGCCAGGAATGATACGACGCAGCGCTTCTTTGCCGAGTTTTATCTCGGCCGTATCTTTGCCGACAATGCCGGCTCGCATGCGGACCCAGCCAAGGCGTACATCTTCTTTCAACGCATCGCCGATGAACATGCCGACATCGATCCCGACGATTTGAAGCGCGCGCCGTTCGTCGCGAAAGCGTTGACCGCCGTCGCCATCTATGTGCGCGATGGCGTGCCCGAAATTGCGTTGAAGCCCGACGAGCAGCGCGCGGTCGAATATCTGCGCCACGCCGCCACGTTCTTCAACGAACCCGACGCGCAGTTTGAACTCGCCAAGTCCTTCATCGCCGACGAGCAGCAGCGCCAGACCGGCATGCACTATCTGCAGAAGCTTGCCCAGGAAAGCCACTCCGGTGCCCAGGCCGTCCTTGCCGACTTGTTGGCCCGCGGCAAGTACATCAAGCAGGACCAGACCCGCGCCTTCGGATTGATCAAGATCGCCGTCGAGCATGCCTCGTCGTCAGACCGAATCTGGATCGAGGACATTTATCAGAACATCTTTTGTGGCTCGTCCAAAGACGTGCGTGAGAAATCCAAGGGCTTGGTCGCGACGTGGCGGAAAATGTTTGCGCAGCCGCGCTCGAATGTCGAGCAACCGATGGGCCTCGGCCGCCGTGGTGACGGTGCACCTACGCGGATCTGCTCCAATGGTGAGCGCCTTGACCTCGACCAGGCGACGGCTGCGACATCACCAACCAGCGGCGTCGCCATCGCACCGTCGGCAAATCCATCCGCAGCGCCGTCACATTCGACCATGGGCCTCGTGCCAGCCAACGGCAAGCCGCCGGCCCGGTGAAGAGTGGGGTCGCTCCGGTAAAGTTGGAAGGGGATCGTTGGCCCCTTATGCCCCATGCGACGATGCAGGCTTAATTTTATGCGCAAACCGACAGCTGAGACGCATGGACCCTCCGTACACATTGGCACCAACTCATACCTGCCCGCAGAAATCTT
>JAYSUN010000496.1:0-3523 GCA_043719045.1 Hyphomicrobiaceae bacterium
GTCCGCGGTTGTCTGGTGCTGGCCGCCTCGCTTGATGGCCGTGTGGTCGAGACGATTGAGGGTGTCTCTGACCGTGGCGAGATCCGTGACCTGCAGGAGGCATTCATCGCGCGCAATGCGGCCCAGTGCGGGTATTGCACGCCGGGCATGTTGATGACCGCGGCCGATCTGCTGGCCGAAACCGCAAACCCGAACCGTGACGAGATTCGCGAAGCTATTGCGGGCAACTACTGTCGTTGCACCGGCTATCACGCCATCGTCGATGCCATCGAATCCGTCGCCAAGTCCCGCGCCGAAAAGGTTTGAGACAGCCCATGGACGATCTTCAAAATCCAAACCTTGTTGACCGGCCGAACTCCTATATCGGCAAGTCAATCCCACGCCCGAACGTGGCCAAGCTGGTAGAAGGCCGTGGCCAGTACGTCGATGACATCGTGGTGCCCCGGATGGCACATGTGGCGTTCATTCGTTCGCCGCACGCGCATGCCAAGATCCTCGCGATAGACGCCACCGAAGCATTGACGAAGCCAGGCGTTCTGCGCGTGTTTACGGGGCACGACCTCGCGCCACATTGCGATCCTTGGGTCGCTGTCCTGGTGCACTTGAAGGGCATGAAGTCGGCACCGCAATATCCACTGCCGCTGACCACCGCGACGTGGATGGGCGAAGCGGTCGTTGCGATCGTGGCCGAGACCCGCGCGCAAGCCGAAGATGCCATCGCCGATGTTGTCATTACGTATCAGCCGTTGCCGGCTGTGGTCGATATGGAGACGGCGCTCGATCCGATGACGCCGATTATTCACAGTGAGCTCGGCGACAACCTCGTGTTCCAGCGGGTCAACGAGAGTGGGAATGTCGATGAGGCTTTCAAAGCTGCGCACAAGATCGTGGAAGCGACCTACCATACCGGTCGGCATACCGGCGTGACGTTGGAGCCGCGCTCGATCCTGGCCGATTACAATCGCGCGTCGGCAAGACTTACCGTGCATCACTCGACGCAGGCTCCGCACATGATGCAAGGCGTGTTTGCCAAGCAGTTGCGCCTGCCCGAAGGCGACGTGCGGGTCATCTGCACGGATGTCGGCGGCAGTTTCGGCATCAAGGTCCACGTCTATCCCGATGAAGTTGCGACGGTTGCGATCGCGAAGATCATGGGCCGCCCGGTCAAATTCATTGCCGACCGGCTCGAGAGTTTTTCGAGCGATATCCACGCCCGCGATCACCGCATCAAAGGCCGTCTTGCTGTTGACTCAGAAGGCCACATTCTGGCCTTCGACATCGACGATCTCACAGGCATTGGCCCGTATTCGGTATACCCGCGTACATCGGCGGTTGAAGGCAACCAGGTCGTCAATCTTGTCGGTGGACCCTATGCCTTTTCACACTATCGCGCGAAGACCACGGTGGTGCTTCAGAACAAGACGCCGACCTGCCAATACCGTGCGGTTGGCCATCCGATCGCGACCACGGTGACGGAGGGTTTGATCGATCTGGCGGCCGAGGCGCTGGGCATGGATCCCGTCGCGTTTCGCCTCAAGAACCTGATGAAGGATGAAAGCTACCCGTGCACATCACCGGCCGGGATGCGCTTTGAGGGTTTGTCACATATCCAATCGCTGGCGAAGTTGATGGCAATGATCGACTATCCTGGCCTGCGTGCCGAGCAAGCTGAGTTGCGGCAACGTGGTGTTTATCGTGGCGTGGGCTTTGCCAGTTTCATCGAATTGACCAACCCGTCGCCGTTCATGTACGGCATTGGCGGCGCCCGCATCTCGGCGATGGATGGCTGTACGGTTCGGGTTGATCCCGATGGGTCGATCGTCGCGTCGACCGGCGTCACCGAACAGGGACAAGGCACCGAGGCGATCATCCGGCAAATCGTCGCCGAGTCGGTTGGCGTGCCGATTGGCTCCGTGCGCGTGATCACCGGCGATACGTTGACCACGCCTTATGGCGGTGGCACCTGGGCGTGCCGTGGCGCTGGCATCGGTGGCGAAGCCGCCTTGCAAGCAGGGCGGGCGGTGAAGGAGTCCGTGTTGAAGATTGCCGGAGCTATGCTGCAGGCGAGCCCGGATGATCTTGATCTGATCAATGGTGAGATCGTCGAGCGGCAGAGCCGGGCTGCCCGCATGCCGTTGAGTGAACTCGGGCGCATTGTTTATTATCGAGGCGACACGCTGCCGCCGGATCTGCCGCGTGAATTGATGCAAACTCGGCATTACACACCAAAACAATACCCGTTCGCGTTCACCAACGGTGTCCAAGCGAGCTGGCTGGAAGTCGATACTGAGACCGGCATGGTCAAATTGTTGAAGCATTGGGTGGTCGAGGATTGCGGCACCGTGATCAATCCAATGCTGGTGGATGAGCAGGTTCGCGGTGGCGTCGTGCAGGGGATCGGCGGCGCTCTATATGAGCATTGTCTGTATTCAGCTGAGGGTCAGCTGTTGATTGGTTCGATGGCCGAATATCTCGTACCGATGGCCGCTGAAATGCCAGACATCCACGTTGGCCACGTCGAGACGCCCACTCGTGAAAGCGTGCTCGGCGCCAAGGGCGCGGGCGAAGCTGGGACGGCAGGCGCACCGGCTGCCATCATGAATGCCATCAACGATGCGCTGTCGCCGCTGAAAGCTCGCGTTCTTGCGCAACCGTTCACGCCGGAGAAAATTCTGGTAGCACTCGGCACAATCGCGGCACGGTGAGCCGATAGAGACTTGAGATGACCACGATGATCGACGGCAAACGTCTGCTCACTTGGGGCATCGCCGCATGGTGCTGGACGTAATAACAGTCGGTCGGCCTCATCGAAACCAAGGGTTGCATCATGGCTGGAGATTTCGACAAGCCTTGGATGGTCAAGAAAGCCACGCGCAAAGTTTGAGTCCGTGGCGCACTTGGTCATGCCATCTGTCGCTCAGAACAGACCCGAATAACAGTCAGTTTTCGGCTCATAATTCGGGTCGATGGTTCTGGTCAACTCCGGGACGACGACGGCAAGGCTGTCGAGGTCCGAGATGTTGCCGGCCAAGTCGGTCTGACGCACTTGCACCGTGTAGGTGCCGGCTGCAAGATCGTCCAGCGCGGTCGTGCTCCAGGTTGCGCCATCGTCGATCGAGAATTCGACCACGGCGTCAGCCTCTTCGCCGGTGATATCGAGTGTCACGTGAGAGTGACCCGCGGTGACACCGGTAACAATGCTCCCGAGCGCAATCGTCAAGGCGTCAGGCGCGGTTGTATCGAAGTAAAACGTCACGCTGCCGACGGGTTCGGACGCATTGCCGAGAGCATCGACGTAGCGAACCTGTACAGTGTTGAACGCGCTTTCGATAAGGTCGGTTGGCTGTTCGGCGGTCCAGGTCGTCCCGTCCGTGGAATATTCGACAGTGGAATCAACTGGGGTGACTGTGGTGACCAACACTTCGCCAAGATTGGTGATGAGGTCAGTCGTGCTCGCACCAGTGTCTGTTTCCAAAACCACCACAGGAGTAACCGGGACCGGCCGCGCGACCGTGAATTCAAA
>JAYSUN010000497.1:0-3519 GCA_043719045.1 Hyphomicrobiaceae bacterium
ATGTCCACATTGCGCAACCCTCAGGTCCCGGTATCGTCATGGCCGATGATTTCGAGAGCGCCACACGGTCGGCTGCGTTCGGTGGCAACACGACGGTGATTCCATTCTGCATGCAGGAGAAGGGTCAGACGTTGCGTGCAGCACTTTCGGCGTATCACAAAAAAGCCGACCGACAGTGCTATACGGATTATGGCTTCCATCTCGTGATCGCCGACCCGACGCCGAGTGTTCTCGGCCAAGAGTTGCCAAGCGCGATCGCTGACGGCTACACCTCGTTCAAAGTGTTCATGACCTATGCGGATCTGGCTCTTTCAGACGAGCAGATTCTGCAAGTCATGACGGTCGCAAAGGAGACCGGCGCGTTGGTGATGGTTCACTGCGAGAACTATGACATCATCCGATACCTGACTGACAAACTGGAACGCGAAGGCAAGACGGCGCCAAAGTATCACGCCACATCCCGGCCGATGCCGGCGGAGCGGGAGGCGACGCACCGGGCCCTGACTCTGGCTGAGGTGATGGATGTCCCGGTTTGCATTGTCCATATCTCGAACGGCCCGACAGTTGAAGAAATTCGCCGCGCCCGGGATCGCGGACTCAAGGTTCTGGCCGAGACCTGCCCGCAGTATCTGGTTCTGACCGAAAAAGACCTTGAGGGCCTGAACATGGAAGGTGCGAAATATGTCTGTTCGCCCCCGCCACGCGACCACGCCAGCCAAAACGCCGTATGGGCCGGCATCGAACGTGGCGACTTCGATCTGTTTTCGTCGGATCACTGTCCGTTCAAATATGATGATCCGCAGGGCAAGCTGAACCCAAAGGGGCGGACATCGTTCAAGTGGGTCCCCAACGGGATGCCCGGTGTCGGTGCGCGCAACCAGATACTTTTCTCTGAAGGGGTGATGAAGAAGCGCATCGGCCTCGACCGGTTTGTGACTTTGACCTCGACCAACCATGCCAAAGCTTACGGTCTGTTCCCGAAAAAGGGCACCATTTCGATTGGCGCCGATGCCGACGTTGTGCTGTGGGATCCAACGATTACAAAACCGATCACTCACGCCGACATTCACGATGGCTCTGATTATACACCCTATGAAGGCATCGTCTGCACCGGTTGGCCGGTTGAAACCATCCTACGCGGTGAGACGATTGTAAAAGGTGGTAAACTCGTCGCCAAAAAAGGTGCGGGCCAGTTCATGCCGCGTGGCAAATCGCACATGATCGAAACGCCGGAGATCGGGTGACGTGGTGTACGCCTTTGGTCGGGTCAGTCACTGCGCCACGGGCCCAGAGTTCTCGTTTGTCACCGTTTCGTCATAGTTTGGGCCGCAGCAGCAGGTGGCGCCCCGTGTGGACGCACTTCTGCTGGGAACAAGTCTGAATGCGAATGAAGAATTTGACCAAGCTGAGCTCTACTGAGCTTGCACGGCTCATGGCGCGGCGGGTCTTGCCGTTCCTGGTGCTGTTCCTTGCTGGCGCCTTTCTGATTCGGTTGACGCTGATTGGGCGTGTGCTAGGTCAGTTTGCTGATAGCCCTCTCCAGTGGTTCCGACCATTCGGTGTCGGGTTGCTTTACGACCTGACGGCATTCGCGGCTTTTGCTATCCCCATTATGCTATGGTGGATCTTCTTGCCATCGCGCCTGGCCGGCACAGCTTTTGACCGGATGGCGACATGGGTCAGCTTTGCGGCACTTGCTTTCGCCATCGCCTTTACCGCTGTCGGAGAGCATCTGTTCTGGACCGAATTCGGTACCCGCTACAATTTCATCGCGGTCGACTATCTCGTCTATACGCAGGAAGTTATCGGCAACATCTGGGAGAGTTATCCCATCGTTTGGCTGGTGTTGGCTGTCGCAGCTGTTGCTGGCATCGTCGCTTACGTCGCGCGCAACGCCATCGCGCCGCCGGTCGATGGCCGTTCGACGATGCTGCAACGTGTATCAGTCGCGCTCGCCGGCATCGCCGTGGCTGGCGGCTTGCTGATGGGCACGACCAGCTCGTTGGCAACCAACTCGACGAACAACACCAACAACGAACTCGCCCTCAACGGCATCTGGTCATTGTTTTCGGCATTCTGGAACAATGAGATCGACTATCGCCGCTTCTACAAGACGATTGACAGTCAAGTTGTGGTCACGCGCTTGGCCGCGCTGATGACGGAAAAAGATGCCCGGCCGGTCAACGCAACTGTGGACCCGCTGACGCGCGACATTCGACGCCCCGGTCCGATGCTGAAGAAAAACGTCATGCTGGTCGGCCTTGAAAGCATGGGTGCCGAGTATATGACCGCACACGGCAACACGGATAAACTCACACCTAACTTGGATCGTCTCGCCAAAGAGGGATTGCATTTTACGCATATGCTATCAACGGGGACGCGAACCGTGCGTGGGCTGGAAGCGCTCTCGATGTCGGTGCCACCGACACCCGGCCAATCCATCGTGCGGCGTCCCAACAACGCGAACCTCTACAGCCTCGGTTGGGTGTTTAAGGATCGAGGCTACGACACGCGCTTCATCTATGGCGGCTACGGCTATTTTGACAACATGAACGCCTTCTTTGCGGCCAACGGTTTCGATGTGACCGATCGCACCAATCTGACCAAACCGGAAATTCAATTTGAAAACGTCTGGGGTGTCTCGGATGAGGACTTGTTCAAGCGTTCGATCACTGAAGCGGATAAATCCTATGACAGCGGCAAGGCGTTCTTTCAGCTTGTCATGACCACATCGAACCATCGACCGTTCACGTATCCTGGTGGCAAGATCGACATTCTCTCCAAATCCGGCCGTCTTGGCGGCGTGAAGTATGCAGACTATGCCATCGGCGCCTTTTTAAAGGCCGCAGAGACGAAGCCTTGGTTCAAAGATACGGTTTTCGTTTTTGTTGGGGACCATACGGCCGGCACGAGCGGCAAAGTCGAACTCGACCCGACGCGCTATCATGTGGCATCGGTCATCTATGCGCCCGGCTTTGTCAAACCCCAACGCTATGACAAGCTCTCCAGCCACATCGACTTGCCACCGACTTTACTGGGCCTGCTCAATGTCAGCTATCGGTCGCGGTTCTATGGTTTTGACCTTCTCAACGACCCAAATCTGGTACCGCGCGCATTCATCGGAATCTATCAGAAAGTCGCGCTGGTGCGGGATGATAAGGTCATCGTGTTAGGCCCGAAGGCCAGCGTTGAGGGCCTCCAGGGTCTTACGCGCACCAGGATGAAGGACGTCGATCAGGCCATGGTCACCGACGCCGTCGCCTATTATCAGTACGCGTCTGACTGGGATTTGGTTTCGCGTCGCATTGAAACGCGCTTGATGCCCGAAGACTAGGTTCTCGCCCGCAACGTCAACGTCACACGGCCAAAAGCCCCGAATCTGACGATCCAGGGCCTTTGGCCTCTTTGGAGGTGTTGGATCCTCAGTAGAGTCGAGGAGAGGCGCGGTGGCTTGGGGTTGCGACTGGGAACCATCACTCCGTTGCCTCTCCCCGCTCATCGCACCGGACGTGCGGGTTT
>JAYSUN010000498.1:0-3519 GCA_043719045.1 Hyphomicrobiaceae bacterium
TACTCTGTGCATCGAGGGCCCGGCCTTCGATCAGGTAACGACGATGTCGAAGTTTCTGTGTCTGGGGATGTCACTTCCAGATGTCATTGCGGCATCAACCGTCAATGCCGCCATGGCCTTGAAGCGGCTGGAACTGGGCAGCTTCAAAACCGGTTCAGTTGGGGATGCGACGATCCTGGAAATCCGTGAAGGAAAGTTCGACTACTACGACGTGACTGGTGAAAAACTCGTTGGCAAACAACGCATTGTATCTGAAGGAGTCGTGATTGCCGGCAAGTGGTGGCATCCTAAGTAACGGATTGCCTGAGGTTCAATTGGATTGCGCCGATGTCCCCAATTGAAGCGCCAATACATGGCTGGCTAAGTAGAGCGAGCCCGTAATCAAGACCCGTGTCGGCCCTGACGTTCCTGCCACAATATGGTCGATCGCGGCCATCACGTCAGTTGCGGTTTCTGCGGTCAACCCTACTTTACCGGCAACGTCAGCCAGTTCTGCTGGATCAAACGGCTTTTCGTGCGCCCCGGGAATCGGCACGGTCAAAATCTTTTGGGCCAGACCATGGAACGGCTGAAGGAAGCCAGCCGCATCTTTCAAGCCCATCATACCAACGATCATGATCAATGGCATAGATCGCTTTTCTTCAAAATCGGCCATAGTCTGGGCAATGGCGTGCCCGCCTGCCGGATTGTGCCCACCGTCGAGCCACAGTTCGACCCTCGGACCCGCGCGATTTGCCAACAGCCCGGTCGAAAGACGTTGCATCCGCCCCGGCCAACGCGCTGAAGCAATCCCCTGGCCAATGCAGTTCTCCGTAAGTCCGAGTGTCGGCTTTAACAGCAGCGCCGCTGCAATGGTCGCGCCCGCATTGACGATCTGATGCCGACCGATCAATCCCGGCAACGGTAAGTCCAGCAATTCATTTTCAGTTTGATAGATTAGCCTTCCGCTCTGCTCAAACGCGTCGTAATCTTCGCCCCATACCATAATTGGCGCCCGAACCTTTCGGGCTTGAGCACGGATCACGTCCAGGGCTTCCGGTTCCTGGACCGAAATCACAGCCGGGACATCGCGCTTTAAGATGCCAGATTTCGTCGCCGCAATTTTGCCGAGTGTATCGCCGAGCTTTTCCGCATGATCCATCGAGATGGGCGTGATGATCGACAACGCCGGCCGGTCAATCACGTTGGTTGCGTCAAAATCACCGCCAAGCCCAACCTCAAGTATGATCACATCGGCCGGTGTTTCGCTGAACGCTAAAAAGGCTGCAGCAGTCGTCATCTCAAAAAACGTCATGCTATCGCCTGCGTTCGCCCGCTTGACGCGGCCCAAGAGATCAACCAACTGCGCTTCCCCAATCGACCGCGATATCCCATCGGCATCAGCCAACGAAATTCGTTCATGGAAATGCACAAGGTGTGGCGAGGTATAGACGTGTGCACGTTTACCCGCCGCCTCCGTAACCGCGCGCAAAAATGCTGTCGTCGAACCTTTTCCGTTGGTCCCCGCGATATGCACAATCGGCGGCAGTTTTGTCTCTGGATGGCCAAGCTTGGTCAGTAGGCGTTTGATCCTCCCCAGAGATAGATCGATCAGCATCGGATGCAGGGTCTTCAGCTCAGCCAAAAGGCGATCACTGACGCGGGGCGATTGGGTCGGCATGGCGGCTCTCTCAGTCACAATCGACATGTCAAAGCAAAGTCTACCATGCCCTCGCACCTGTGCGGCAGGTTTGATTTCTTCCAAACACTGCCGAGCTGTACGAAAGGGCCGACCTGATTGGGGCGGCAGCCGGTCACTTCCACCACATCCGCATCACGGCCGACATCACATCGGAATAGTCATCCGTCCACGGCCTGACCGCAGTTCGCGGCAAGCCCTCGGCATCAGGCCAAGTGAGAACATCGTCAAGCACTTTGCTGTTCCGGCTCAGCAAAACCACATGGCTTGCTGACGCATCGGTTTCTGCCGCCTGCGGAACGAAACGAACAATGGCGCCGTGAACGCCGGCAATCTGGTTGACAGTGCTGGCCACAGCCGACGGCAAATCCATATATTGATTGGAGATATGCAAAGCGAGAATGCCTGTCCCCGAGAGTTTGCTTAAATACAGATTAAGCGCCTCGACCGTGATCAGGTGCACCGGGACAGAGTCCGATGAGAAAGCATCAATCACAAGGTAGTCAAAGAGGCCGTTTGTCTCTTTGGCAAGCGTCAAACGGGCATCACCAACGATCATGGGTGCGTTTGGCGTGCAGCGCGAGACAAAGTCAAACAGTCTAGCTTCGCGCGCGATTTTAACGACGACAGGATCAATCTCATAGTACCGCATGGTGTCGTCGGGCTTGGCAAAACACGCGAGGGAACCGGTTCCAAGGCCCACCACACCAACCGTCAAGCTAACAGTCGTCGATAGACTTCCAGCTACGACTTGGCCTGCCTCAGTTGCATGGTTTTTAGCCTTCCGCGCCAAGGTAAATCCGCGTGCCATCGGACCGCTTGGATGGTAATAGGTCATTGGCAGTGGGTCTTTAGCTGTTTCGCCCGCTTCCGTCTTTAGGCGCCGAGCGCCATGCAGCGTAGTGCCATGCAACATCATGCGATGATATTCATCAGCGCTGTCCAGCACGCGAACAGTGCCAAAGAATGAGCGCTCGACGTAAACTGGACGCGCGGCGTCAGGCATCGCCAGTCCGAAAGTTGCAACCCCGATCATCAGCACGATTCGGTGTTCGGCCCAGTCGCGCGTGATGAGCAATGTGGCAGCGATTCCGGCAATCGTAGCAAAAGCCATGATCCGTTGCGCCATAGGTCCCGCCAAGTCCAACGCCACGCTTTGAAGCACCAACAACGCCAAAGCCAAGCAAACCATACCGGCAATGCGTTTCTGATCGAGCACACGCTGGGCCCCAAAGATGAGACCAGGCACACAGAATAGCGCCGCTGCCAGCAAAACCTGGAATTCAAACACGGAGGCAAAGATCTGCGGCGCGATTAAAGCAGCAAACGCGCCACCAACGACGCCCCCAGCTGACATCCACAAGTAAAATGCGGTCAGATTATGTGCCGCCGGGCGGCGCAGGAAGAGTTCACGGTGACAGACGAGTGCGGCCATAAAAAACGCGATGAGCGCTAGAACGACGCGCACACCCCGCCCAGGCAGCGCCAGTTGGGCCATCGCGACGACGGGCAGAGCCAGTGACAACCAGCCAAAACGCTCGGGCACACGGTCCCTAAACACGAGAATGAACGTCAGCAGAAACAGAGCAAGCGGCAACACCCACATGAACGGCGCAGAAGCAATATCGGTGGTTATAAAGGTCGTTACCGCGACCATCAAGCCTGAAGGTATTGCGGCCAGCCCCATCCACATGAGGCATTGCTGCCACGTCGCCGGCTCCGAGTTTGTCACCGCTACGGCCGCGGGTTGGTCCCGCTGCCCTCGCATCAGCCAAACCATCATTGCACCACTCATCGCAATCAGCACAACGAGAATGACAAACCCTATGCCCCAGAGACGC
>JAYSUN010000499.1:0-3511 GCA_043719045.1 Hyphomicrobiaceae bacterium
GACGTAAAGAGGTCATCCGCTGGCAGACGGCTATTGAACTCCGGGATGTTCGCAAGGGACAATGCCTCATTCATCTTAAGTGCGATATCGGTCGACAGCATTTTGCGGGCATGGGTACCAACGGCCTCTTTATCAGCTGTTTGACTGACTTCGGATGCTGATTGTTGAGCGTTCGGATTGTTTGGATTCGAGACCGGGCGTGACACGATTTCAACCCTTGCCTGCGATGTAAAGCGCGGGGCCATCGTGGTCATGACTCCGGCTGTGGCTCCACCTGCCAGCAGAGATAGCAATGCAATTTTCGGCAGTGCGCGTCGTGCGGCGCGTCCAAGGGATGCCAAATCGATATCGTCGGGAGGGCTGGAAGCGCGCATGTGAGACACCGCTGGAAACTGAGCACAAGAAGACGTGTTGCTCAGCAGTAAAACCGATTGCGGTTGCTTTTTGCTTAAGCGTTGCGAAATGATTCGGTCGCCAAAGCTTTTTTAACCACCTTGGGGTTACAACCGGATCGGTCGAAGTACAGTGCAAGGAATGGTTCTGATGTTGCGGCACTCCAGTATGATGGTCAGTCTACTTGCTGCGGTGATCTCCGGCTGCAGCCATGGCGCTGACTATGCCAACGTTTCCGGGTATGGCTCCGCTGAGCCTGTTGGCTTCGGCGAAACGGTCGTCATAGCCGCAGGTCATGCTGAAGGGTCACGTTCAGCTACTCCGGTCGCGTGGGGCGATGCCACCGTCACGCCTTTCCAGGTGCAAGACGTCCGCGGCCCACGTGCCGTTGCTGAAGAAGATGGCCCATATCTGCTCGATACCGGAGACAAACTGCGCATTTTCGTCTACGGTCAGCCTAGCCTCTCGCGCCTCTACACAGTCGACCACGCTGGCCAGATCTCTGTCCCATTGATCGGCCATGTCCATGCGCGTGGCGCCACAACGCGGGGGCTCGAAGGCACCATCAAAGCACGCCTAGGTGTCCAGTATGTCAAGGATCCGCACGTTACCGTCGATATCTCGCAGAACCGTCCGTTCTTCATTCTCGGTGAAGTCCGTTCAGCCGGTCAATACCCGTATGTGAGTGGCATGACGGTCCAATCCGCCATCGCTATCGCCGGTGGTTTCTCAGAGCGCGCCAACGAGCGGACCGTTCAGATCACGCGGCGCACAAACGGCTTCATCGAGAAGATGGATGTCCCCGTCGACTACGTGCTGTTGCCTGGTGATACCATTCAAGTCCCCGAGCGTTGGTTCTAAGCCCGCTTGACCTAGCCGCGGGTGTGCCCAGTGACTGACAGGACCAAGTTCCGTATTCTGCATTGCTTGCGCGCTCCCGTTGGCGGCTTGTTCCGCCACGTCTGCGATCTCGCAGCCGCTCAATCGCGCTTGGGCCACGAGGTCGCGATCATTTGTGCCGACACCGGCGATGCCCTCACCAGTGCGCGATTGCATCATCTGGCAGAGCTGCTGCACATCGGTGTTCACCGCATTCCTATGTCGCGCAATCCCGGCTTTGGCGATGCCATCGCCGCGCGACATGTCCTCAAGCTTGCGCGCAAAATCAATGCCGATGTTCTGCACGGGCACGGTGCCAAGGGAGGCGCCTATGCACGCCTTGCCGCTCATCTGCAGCGTCAGAAACGCCTTTGCCTGTACACCCCGCATGGTGGCAGCCTGCACTACGTTCCGACCTCGACTAGGGGACGCGTGTTCATGGCACTCGAACGCCGCCTCGAACGCATGACAGACGGAATTATCTTTGAAAGTGCTTTCGCGGCTGAACGCTATGCGACCCAGGTTGGTCGCCCGCGTGCCCCAAGTCGCGTCATTCCAAATGGTGTTCTGGCCGAAGAGTTTGAGCCAATCACTCATGATGCTGATGCATCGAACTTCGTATTCGTCGGTGAGCTCCGTCACCTCAAAGGCATTGATGTTCTGCTTGAAGCACTCGCCATGGTGAACCGCACACGGCGCGTCACCGCAACAATCGTTGGTTCTGGGCCAGATGCGGCACAATTCAAGGCCTTGGTGTCAAAGCTCGGCCTCGAAGCCGTTACCCGCTTCACTGGTGCTCTCCCGGCGCGCACGGCATTTAAAATGGGACACGTATTGATCATGCCGTCACGCGCCGAGAGTTTTCCTTACATTATTCTGGAAGCGGGTGCCGCAGGTTTGCCGGTTATTACAACTCGAGTTGGTGGCATTCCCGAAATCACCGGAGAAAGCGGCACGCCGCTCCTTATGCCTGGCGATGTCGAAGCGTTAACGGCGGCATTGTTCGATGCCCTCGATAGTCCAGATGTATTGGGCAATCAGGCTCTAGCGCTGCGGCAGCGTATCGCCCGCCATTTCACTGTCGAATCGATGACGAAGTCGGTCATGTGTTTTTATGCCCACGCTGCAGCCTTGTCTGTTGCCAAGAGAGCGGCTGGACGGGCCCTGCTGACGACGGATTAACCAGTCCTGCGTGGCGAAGGCATTTTAACCTCTTCGTAACATCTGGCATGGTCCCTGCTTTCTATCGGTCAATCCTCAGTGGAATGACCGAGCAGCATCCAATGTCCGACACCTATCTGTCTTCCTCTGGCAAAACCAGCACGGTGCCAAGACTGGCTGACGTGCACTTTCCCGGCGCCGGGGCAGTTGTTTCGACGTCCGTTTTCACCGGCCTTGTGCGCATGGCGGAAACGGCAGTGATCGTGGCGACCGGCTACTTCGTCGCGGCCCTCTACGTCGCTGAGCCCGACCTGTCTTCATCGTGGCAATACTTCATCGCCCCCCTGTTGACGGCAATTGTTGCTGGCAGCGCCTTCCAGATTCTGGGGCTTTACTCGATTGCGGCCTTCACATCGCTGAGTAAGCATTTGCCGCGACTTCTTGTCGGCTGGGTCGCGGCTCTGGCCGTACTTGTTGCAACGATGTTCTTCCTCAAAACCGGGCCTGACTTCAGCCGCGTTTGGCTTGCACTTTGGTTCGTTACGGGTTTCACGAGCTTGATCGGCGGTCGTTTGGCTGCTCAAAAAACTACCGTCCGAGCCGTCGCCGAGGGTCGGTTCGCGCGTCGCGCCGTCATTTACGGAAGTGGTCTTCATGCGGAGAATCTTATCGCAGCCCTAGAAGTGGACGCGGCCAGTGATGTGCGTATTTGTGGCCTATTTGACGATCGCGACGATGCCCGGAGCAGTGAAGCAACTTCCGGATATCGAAAACTTGGCGATACCGACGCGCTCATTGCATTTTGTCGCAACAACTGCATCGATATGGTGCTTGTTGCGTTGCCCTTGTCGGCCGAGGCGCGTGTCGCCGATCTGATGAGCAATATCCACGTTTTGCCTGCTGATATCCGCATTTCCGCGACGGCCTCGTTACTGCGGCTTGCTCCCCACGCCTATTCTTATGTTGGCAATGTGCCGATGCTCGACTTATCAATCAAACCGCTTTCAGATTGGGACGTTGTTGCCAAAAACGTCTTTGACAAATCTATCGCAGCGCTTGCGTTGATTGTCTTTTCACC
>JAYSUN010000500.1:0-9949 GCA_043719045.1 Hyphomicrobiaceae bacterium
GACGTGCGCAACCATGTGTCCGTCAAGAAGGACGAAGTCCTCCAACCCGGTCGCACGGTTCGTCTGTTTGGGAGTGTGAACTTCAATTGAACGCGGCCGGGTATTTTTTTTGCGCTCACACCGATTGATCTCGCGGGCGCGCCCGGCCCTTGTGCAATTCGTTGAACGATGGCGTATGGGTGGCAAATCCTATCAGCCACTCCCACCATTGGACATCTCGCATGACTGACGCAGCCGCCTACACCCCGCCCAAAGTTTGGACTTGGGACAAGGAGAATGGGGGCAAGTTTGCCAACATCAATCGCCCGACCGCTGGCGCCACCCACGCCAAACCTCTGCCCGTCGGTCAACATCCGTTGCAGCTCTACTCACTCGCAACGCCCAACGGCGTCAAAGTCACCGTCATGTTGGAGGAGTTGCTGGCGCTTGGCCGCACGGGCGCGGAATACGATGCCTACCTCATCAAGATCGGCGATGGCGAGCAATTCGGCAGCGGCTTAGTCGCGGTCAACCCGAACTCAAAAATCCCAGCACTGATGGATCACAGTACAACGCCGCCGACGCGTGTGTTCGAGTCCGGCGCCATTCTGCTGTACCTGGCGGAAAAATTTGGCGCCTTCCTGCCGAAAGAGCACGGCGCCCGCACGGAGTGTCTGTCCTGGTTGTTCTGGCAAATGGGCAGCGCGCCGTATCTCGGCGGCGGCTTCGGCCACTTCTATGCCTATGCGCCAACCAAGATACAATACTGCGTCGACCGTTTCGCGATGGAAACCAAGCGTCAGCTGGACGTGCTGGATCAGCATCTGGCTGACAAGGCTTTTATGACGGGCGCTGACTATACCATTGCCGATATGGCGATCTGGGCGTGGTATGGTCAATTGGCGCTTGGCCGCTTGTACAGCGCTGGAGAATTCCTCGACGTCCAATCCTATCAGCACGTCCAGCGTTGGGCGCAGGCCATCGACGCACGCCCGGCCGTGCTCCGTGGCCGCATGGTCAATCGCGCGTTCGGTGACCTCGGCATGCAGTTGCACGAGCGCCACGACGCCGGTGATTTCGCGACCAAGACACAGGACAAGGTCAAGCCCGCGGGCTGACGCGGTTGGGTGGCGATGATCTTCATGGTTGGACGACGGCCAATGCATAGCCGCTCAGACGGCCATGACACTTGAGCGGCACGCGCGCGGCCTCTAGATGTCGTGTGGTCAAACCATCAACCCCACGGTACGCGCCGCCTATGGACACCTTTGATTTCATCATCGTCGGCGCAGGTTCGGCCGGATGTGTGCTGGCCAACCGGCTGTCCGAAGACCCGGGCACCAGCGTTTGCCTGTTGGAAGCGGGACCTGCTGACTGGCACCCATTCATCCATCTGCCGGCCGGCTTCATCAAGGTATTCTACGATAAATCCGTCAACTGGGCTTATGAAATGGAGCCGAGCCTGTGGACCGCGGGTCGCAAAATTTACGCGCCACGTGGCAAGACCCTTGGTGGTTCGTCGTCGATCAACGGCCATGTTTATAATCGCGGCCAAGCCGCCGACTACAATACCTGGGGCCAGTTGGGCAATCGCGGCTGGAGCTATGCAGATGTCCTGCCGTATTTTAAGCGGCTTGAAAATCGCATTGGGGCCGCCGACGAAACTTACCGAGGCAAGCACGGCCCCCTGAAGGTGACGGACATCGATTGGACACACCCGCTGTGCGAAGCGTTCATCGAAAGCTGCGTCTCACAGGGTATTCCGCGCAATCCAGACTACAACAGCGGCGTCCAAGAGGGCGTCAACTATGCCCAACGCACCATTCACAAAGGCCGCCGCGTCAGTGCTGCGACCGCATTCCTGCAACCGGTCCGCTCACGGCCGAACCTGACGGTCCGCACCGGCGCGCATGCAATGAAAATCGTGCTCGAAGGTCGGCGCGCGGTCGGTGTGCACTATGCTCGCACCAGCCAAGGCATGGCCGAGACAACCGTCCGTGCGCGGCGCGAAGTCATCCTGTCCGGCGGCAGTTATAACTCGCCGCAGCTGCTGCAATTGTCTGGGATCGGCGCCCCCGACCTCCTCAGTAAGCATGGCATCGAAGTGAAGCATGCGTTGGCATCGGTCGGCGAAGGCCTGAAAGATCATTATGCGCCGCGCTTCACCGTGCGTGTCAAAAACAGCGATACCATCAATGAGCGCGTCCGCGGCTTTGGTCTCGTCAAGGAGGTCGCACGCTATGCCGCCACCCGCAAAGGCGTGCTCGCGCTGTCGCCGACGCTGGTCTACGGTTTCTGGCATTCCGGCGAAACGGCCGAAAGTTCGGATCTGCAATTCACCTTCACGCCCGCCAGTTACAAAGAGGGCGTCCAGGGTCAACTCGACACCAAGCCCGGCATGACCATCGCGATCTGGCAGCAAAGACCAGAAAGCAACGGCTGGGTGCGCATCCGATCCGCCGACCCATTTGCCCCGCCGCTGATCCAGACCAACTATCTCGATCACCCGCACGACCGCCGGGTCGTGGTTGCCGGGATGAAACTGGCGCGCAAAATCATGTCATCGGAGCCATTGAAACCGTACTACGACCACGAGGAATGGCCTGGCCCCGCCGTCACCAGCGACGAGGCTTTGCTGAAGGGCGCGACCGAGCGCGCAACCACAACGTTCCATCCGGGCTGCACCTGCCGCATGGGGCCAGCTTCCGACAAATTCTCGGTGGTTGACGATCAACTGCGCGTCCACGGCATGGAAGGTCTGCGCGTGGTCGATGCATCCGTCATGCCGCGCATGCTGTCGGCCAACCTCAATGCCGGCACCCTGATGCTGGCCGACAAAGCCAGTGACATGATCCGCGGGAAGACCGCCCTCGAAGCCGCGCCCGTCGGCGGATGAGACCCGGCCGCACCCGTCGACGAGTGTGGCGTCGCGCCTTGGTTGATCGGTGTTCCGGCTCGACTTGTATCAACCAAGGCGCGATGAACGCCACACTCAGCCCATAATTTTGCGAGTGGCCCTCATGTCGCGCCAAAATTGAAAGAAGTCGCGGCCATTCAGCAATTTTGGCGCGACGGGCCACTAGACGCCTGCACCGCTGCTATTTTTTGAAAATGCGCGGGCGCGTTCGGCAAAGCCTCTCAAGCGGGCTTCCACCCGTGCGTTGATCGATCCCTCCGGGAAGGCTCCGGACGCGCCCCTGGCTCCTGCCGCGACGCCGGTCAAAAGTTCGATGCCATGATCAACTGACGACACGCCATGGATCGAAAACTTCCCCGCAGCCACGGCCTCAACGACATCTTCACGCAACATCAGATGTTGCACGTTCGAGCGCGGCACAAGCACGCCTTGTTCGCCTGTCAGCCCGCGCGCACGACAGATATCGAAGAAGCCTTCGATTTTTTCATTGACGCCACCGATCGCCTGCACGTCGCCCCATTGATTGACAGAGCCGGTGACCGCAAAACTCTGTTTGATCGGCACCTCCGACAACGCCGACAACAACGCATAAAGCTCGGTTGATGATGCACTGTCGCCGTCCACGCCACCATAACTCTGCTCAAATACCAGCGATGCGGCCAGCGCCAGTGGCACATCCTGCGCATAGCGTCCCGCCAGATAGCCCCACAAAATCATCATGCCCTTGGTATGCAGCGGCCCCGCAAGTTTTGCCTCACGTTCAATATCAGTGATCCGCCCCGAGCCCATGCGCACGCGCGCTGTGATCCGGCTCGGCCGACCAAATGAAAACTCGCCCAACTGCAGCACGGCAAGCCCGTTGATCTGGCCGACCTTTTCGCCGGTCACATCAACCAGCACGACGCCACGCTCCATCGTCTCTTGCGCACGGTCGCGCATGCGGTCTGAACGTTGGATGTGCGCCTGGATGGCCCGCACCACATCATCGCGCGCGATCGCGGTACGACCCGCTTTGCGCGACCAATAATCGGCTTCGCGCACGAGATCCGACATGCGGCCGATCTCGATGGACAACTTCTGACTGTCATCCGCCATCCGCGCGCCTTCCTCGATGACACGCGCGACACCCGACGCATCCAATGGATTGAGCCCATGCTCGCGGACGATCGATGCGAGCACCCTCGCGTATGCCAAATCATTGTCTGGAGACCGTGTGATGGCATCGTCAAAATCAGCCTGAACTTTGAACAACCCCAAGAAGTCCGGATCATTTTGCGCCAGCGCATAGTAGATATCCCGCTCACCGATCAGGATGACTTTGATCTCCAGCGGGATCGGTTCAGGATCGAGCGTTTGCACCGACGCCAACGCCCCCGCCACTTCCGACGGTTGCTCCATCCGGATCTCGCGCGACTTCAGTGCGCGCTTGAGGGCTTCATAGGCAAAGGGCGAGAGCAGCAGCTTGCGCGCATCGATGACCAGCATGCCGCCGTTGGCGCGATGCAAGGCACCCGCCTTCAACAACAGAAAATCTGTCATCAGCGCGCCCTCCACCGGAATGTGCTCGATGCGACCAATCAAATTGGCATAGACCGGATTGATTTCCTCCAGCACCGGCGCGCCGTAAGGGGAGGCCACGCCGCCATCGCCGTTGGCAACCATGACATTGATCAGGTAGCGGCGAAACCGCGGATCGCGCGCGGTGTCGGTCGGTGTCCGGATCGGCGAATTGTCCTCCTCGGGGTTGGCCGCAAAGATCGCGATGTTGCGCACGAGATCGGTGCTTGCGGCTTCAATGTAACGGACGGCGTGCGGCACGTCGGACATCGCAGCCGCAAGATCGTCTAAAGCGCCAACCACAGCTCGCTTTGCCATCTCGTGATTGAGTTCTTGCAGCTGGCCGCGCCGAAATTTGTCGGCCTTCGGCACCTGTTCGAGCACGGTCGCAAGCTCGCGCTCCAACGCTGCCATTTGCGCCTGTTTCTCGGTTTGCATTTCCACAGGCAGACTCTGGAAACTTTCAGGTTTCACCACGCTGCCATCAAGCATTGGTGCGAACGCAAAACCCTGCGGTGTGCGCAGAATTGCAATGTCTTGCGCCTTGGCCTTCGCGCTCAAAGTCGCCAGCGCCTCATCCTGGCCGGACTGGAATTTTGCATCGATGGCGCGACGACGGGCTTGATAGTCGTCGCTTTCGATCACCGCTGGGATCACCGCACGCAATTCATCCAGGGCCGCAATCATGCCCTTGGCGAACGGCTTGGCGCGCCCGGCCGGCAAGCGCAATGCGCGCGGGCGATTAGGTTCCTCAAAATGATAGACATAAACCCAATCGTCAGGTGTCTTCTCCGATTTTGCCAACTGTGCCAGCTGCGATTTGACGGCTGTGCGTTTGCCGGATGCGGGCGGACCAAGCACGAAGATATTGTAGTCGTGTGCGTGCATCCGCATCCCGAACTCGATGGCCTCCAACGCACGATCCTGGCCAATCAGGCCAGTGATCGGCTCAAGCTCGGCGGTCGTCTTGAAGTTGAGTGACTTCGGCTCAACCATGCGCCGCAACTCGCTTGGCTTCAGGGCTGACGGCGGCAACGAGCCCGCCTCGATCGGCGTGGTTGATGGGGTTGTCCGCACCACCGTGACCGCGGCGTGATTGGAGGCCGGCATCGGCGTCTGGATGGATCCGTTGGCCGACTCGTCTTTGGCACCGCGCTTAAAAAACATAGAACCCCGCGTTGGACCTGTGATGACATGGGTCGTGACATGAAAAAGGCAGTGTCATCGTCCGTATCGGCGATGACACTGCCCCGCAACTGTATCACGCAGTCTCAGAAATTGAAGATACTCTTGGCCCAGTTCTCGAACGGACTTCCACCTGAACTTTTGGAGGACTGCCACGCGTCACGCGTCACGATCCCGCCCCGACGCGGCGGCGCTTTTTCCTGCTCGGCCTTCGCCTGGACGATCAGATGCGCCTTGCCATCCAGGCCCAGATGCACCTTCTGTTCATGGCTGTAGATATCGGTAAACGTCTTCAACTGGCCGTCGTCGTCAACCCACGTCGTAAAATATGTGATGTGAATCGGCATTTTTTTGGTCAACCGGATTTCGTTGTTTTCAGGTCCGGCATTGGCCAGTTTCGAGATCGTTGCCGCATCATAGCCCTTGTCCGGCCCCAGCAGTAACTCGGCAAACTTCAACGGATCGCGCACGCGCATGCAGCCGTGGCTATAAGCGCGCGAAGCATTGTTGAACAACGACTTGCTTGGCGTATCGTGCATGTAGACGTCATGTTTGTTCGGGAACAGGAACTTCACCTGTCCCAGCGCGTTGGCAGCCCCTGGCGGCTGATAAACATGAAACGCGCGCAGGTCTGTCGATGACCAATCAACTGAATACGGATCAACTTCCTTGCCGTTGTAGGCAGCGCGCAGCCCAACCTTGTCCAGCGCTCCGGGGTTACTGCGCAATTGCGGCTGCAGCTCTTTCCACTTGATGCTCTCAGGCACATTCCAGAACGGCTTGAAAACGACAATAGCGAATTCGTTTGAGAAGATCGGCGTCGGCGTCTCAGACTTGCCAGTGACGATCCGTTCGGCGTGAACCAGTTTGCCGCCCCGATACATGCGGGTCATGAATTCCGGGATGTTATTCTGCACATAGGTGTCGCCCATCTCGGGCATCCAGCGCCACATCTCGAGGTTCGCGAGCAGTTTCTTTTCCATGGCGGCAGGCGACGGCGTCACTGGGCCTGACTTCTTTGCCGCAGCTTTGGTCGGCGCACCAGCCTTACCCGCGGCCACCGGTGGCTCAGGCGCTGGCGCGGGAGGTGGCATCAATTGTTGACCACTCTTGGCCGCTAGATACTTCAAACGCAGCTTTTCGAACTGTGGGTGCGACGGATGCAGCCGGCGCAGATAGACGTCCGGTTTTGAGCCGGCGGCCAATTCCGTCAGAAGGCTCGCGGGGTCGTAAACTTGTGCTTTGCGATCGAACATGTCGGTCAGCGCCGACGGGTCGAGGCGACCACCACGCGCGTGACGGGCATACTTCAATGCGGCCAGTGACAGGGTTGCTTCAGCATCCGCCAGATCAGCTGGCGCAGGCGCCTTACCATCCGACCACGTTTGAGTTGGCAGTTTGAAAGCCGACGCCTGCAAACCATAGCTATCGGCACCGCGGATCTCGGCCATGATCGCCACGGCCTGGGGTGTGAAGCCCCGTTCGCTGACCCAGATCGGGGCTCCCTGGCGCGTCTCATAAACCTTCAATGCGCCGTCACGGTCGGCCTTGGTCACGTCTGATTTGTCGGCCCTGAGGCGGGCGGTTAGCTCAGCCATCAGCGCAAAAATTGGTTTCACCGCCGGCGTCTCGATACTGGGGGCGGTGGTCG
Source organism: Hyphomicrobiaceae bacterium (assembly GCA_043719045.1). Taxonomy (GTDB): domain Bacteria; phylum Pseudomonadota; class Alphaproteobacteria; order Rhizobiales; family Hyphomicrobiaceae; genus JABFRJ01. The sequence goes on from JAYSUN010000500.1 coordinate 7,290, forward strand.
GCAAGGCCAATTGCGGGGCCGGCAACTCGACTGCGGTTGCCTCGGCCGGCGGCTTTGGTTCAGCGTTGGTCGCGGTCGCCGAAACCGGCACCGCCGCATCGGCAAGCGGCGACTTCGGCGGCCAGTTTAGATCAACCGGCGTGGGCATCGCGGGCAACGCCAGCGGTGTCTCCAGAGGCGTAGTCCCGGCCGTCTGGGTCCCGGCGTTTTGGGCCCAGACCGTCGATGTCGACAAACCAAATGCCGCAGCTGTGGCCAGCGCGGCGCGTGAAACCTGCCCAGTACGCATCGTGCACTTACTCCCTGGAAGCCCCAACACGCTACTGCACGTGGATGATGAAATCCAGCGCTTCCCACGATCGCAACTACGATCCTGAGCCGGCTACCCCGGCATTGTGGCGAAATCCCATCAGCTGCCACCTCATTCGGCCGCGCATCTGGCCGCCCCATTCGGCCGCTATGTGAAACCGGCCAAAGCCGCTAAGAGCCGAACGGAACGAGATGGCTGACGAAAGAAACTGTGCGCATGGCATCGACACAATCAATGACGACTGCGCCGCGGCCGTTGGATCTTGGGGCGGGCGCGCTGTTGACGTTTTGCTGCATGATCTGGGGTGCAGGTCTGGTGATGGTCAAAATTGCCAACTCCGGAATATCGCCAATCATGAATGCCGGGCTGCGGTCGGTGGTCGCTGGCTGTGTTTTGCTGGTCTGGGCCTACTTCAGGGGCGTCCGACTGTTCACCCGTGATGGGTCGATGTGGGCAGGCCTTGCAGCCGGCGCCGTGTTCGCCGTCGAGTTCGTCACACTGTATCTCGGCCTCGAGCAGACCACGGCCGCCCGTGGCACGATCTTTTTGCATTGCGCACCGTTTGTGGCAGCAGCCGGCGAGCACTATCTGGTTCCAGGCCACCGCCTGACCGGCATCCGCCTCTCAGGACTGATCGCCGCCTTTGCTGGTCTGGTCCTGGCTTTGGCCGACGGCATGGGCGGCACTGGCGCCAGCACGCTCACGGGCGATTTGCTGTGTCTCGTTGGTGGCATCATGTGGGGGCTGATCACCGTGATCATGAAAACCACCACGCTTGGTAAAATCGCGCCCGAACGCGGTGTGTTGTATCAACTCGCTGTCACCGCCGCACTCCTGCCCGTCGTGTCCTGGGCTGTCGGCGAGCCCGGCATCACCGGGGCCACGGTCCCGGTCATCGGCGCCTTTCTGTATACGGCCCTTCTGACTGTCGCCTTCGGCTATACCGTCTGGTTCTGGATGATGCGCAAGTATTCGGCTGCCAGCATGCATGCCTTCACCTTCATGACTCCGATCTTTGGCGCGCTCGCCGGTGCCATACTACTCGGCGAACAGATCGGCACTTGGACGTTGGCTGGTCTGGTGCTCGTCGCGCTCGGCATTTACCTCGTCAACCGGCCAGCACGCGCATAACGACACCGGTTTGGCAGTTGCAGCCGCGGAGATTCGGTGTTCAGCTGCAAGTCCGGCACAGCACTTTGATCGAAAGGGAACTTGCCAATGCCCATCCAGCGCATGGACCATTTCACCATCCTCACGCGCGACACCGTGGCGACGATCGCCTTTTATACGGACCTGCTCGGTTTCACGCCAGGCCCCCGGCCAGCCTTCGCCTTCCCAGGTGCCTGGCTCTACAATGACGGCAAGGCGGTGCTTCACGTCGTCGAACGGCCGGAGATCCCGACCGGCGCCGGCGTCCTCGACCATATGGCGTTCTGGGGCACCGACTTGCCCGGTTATCTGGCAAAACTGAAAGCCCGAGGCCTGGCCTATGACCTCCGCCGCATTCCCGAAAACGGCCCCGGCGCTGGCATCTGGCAACTCTTTTTCCTCGACCCGAGCAATGCCCGCGTCGAAGTCGATTTTCCGGCAACCGAACGCGAGGTCTGAACCGGCCGCATGACGGCATCGATCCCAGGCGATACAGGCACTGGTTTTTGACCGGGGGACAGGGCGACGGTGTACCCATTGCCGCCAGTAGCTCGTTCAGCGTAGGTGATCGTGACTGCTGAACTGACCGGACCACCGAATGCCCTTTGCCATGCGCACCCATTTTGAAATCGGCGGCGAATCCGTAGCCCCGGGCAGCCATAAACTGGTCGATCTGCCGGTGTCAAAACTGTCGAACCATACCCCCGTGACTTTGCCGGTGCACGTGCTGCATGGACACCAGCCGGGACCTGCGATGTTTGTCTCGGCTGCAATCCACGGCGACGAATTGAACGGTGTCGAAACGGTCCGCCGTCTGCTGCGGACCATCCGACCGCAGAACGTTTCGGGCACCTTGTTGTGTGTGCCGGTGGTCAATACCTACGGCTTTCTGGCACGTTCCCGCTACATGCCTGACCGCCGCGATTTGAACCGATCCTTTCCAGGCTCGCCAGAGGGATCGCTGGCTGCACGGCTGTCACATTTGTTTCTCAATGAGGTGGTGCTGCGCTGCCAGATCGGCATTGATCTGCATACCGCTGCTGTTCATCGCGTCAACTTGCCCCAGATCCGGGCTGACTTTCAGAAGCGTCAACGCAGCAAGGAATTGGCCGAGGCCTTTGGCACGCAAGTCGTGATGAACAGTCCGGAGCGCGGTGGATCGCTGCGCAAAGCCGCTCGCGAAGCCGGTGTCGACGTCTTG
>JAYSUN010000006.1:0-6884 GCA_043719045.1 Hyphomicrobiaceae bacterium
CCCCGCCCGCATTTGTGTTGATTTCGATCAGCTTGGGACCGTCGGCACCTAAGTGAAAATCGTAGCCCATGAATACGCCAACTGGGCCCGGGTTGAACCGGGATATGGCGGATGCCAATTGCAAGGCAGCCTCGCGATAGCGTTCGAGATTGGTGATCGTTTCGATTGCTCCGATGATTTCGGCCATGCGAGCTGCGTGTTCATAGCGAAGGAAGACGGGCACGTTGGAGATGAGCGTCGGGTGCGTTAGTGCCAGCCTCTGGAAGAAAGATGGATCGCCGATCTCGGTTTTGAGGGCGTTGTTCAACGCTGCTCTATCAAGCGTAATGCAAGTGCAGTCTGCGTTGAGGCTGTCCGGGCCAAGGTTCATTGAACACCCTCTTTCGGGTCGATGCTCCGCTGATTTTTATCGTAGCGTCGAAGCCGTCGCGGGATCATCTCTATTCTTGATCGCCGGGTAGGCATTATTAAGCCTAGCGCCGAAGCCGTATTCTAGCTGTGACGTTCGCGATCGATAGGTAGTTTTTTATCTAGTTCTATTTGCTAAGCTCGTTCAGTTTCGCTTTCATTTTATCTATTTCCGATTGCTGACCAGAAATAATATTTTTGCATAGTTCCTTCACTTCAGTGTCGTTGATGGACGCATTTTCACACATCAGGATAGCTCCTGCATGGTGCGGAATCATTGACCTTAAAAATTGTGAATCAGCGACCGCTGTTTGCTGCCGGATCAAAACAAAGAACGCTCCAAGCGCTAGGATGCTGACGGCAACGATCATGCGATTGGCATTCTTGTTTTCATACATCACCCCCATCAGCATCATCTCGATGATGACCATCGGTGCGGTCATCAGACCTGCCATGTACATTTGATTATAACTCGAAAATACGTTCTCGAATTTATCGACCATTGCATACATGAAAACGTACATCGATATAAACGACAACACAGTCATCATGAGAAGTCGACCGTATGAATTGGTGTGCATTGCCTGTTCCCATTTCTCATTAGCTAGTAACAAGTGCCCTGGAGAAGTGCCAGGCTGACATTCGCGACACAACGAGACAGCTGAGAGAACGATAACATTCTGCGATGTCAGAGTCGGAATAGGCAGAATAGATTGGCGGAGTCATGCCTGCGGGGGCAATAACTCGCCAGCTCGGCTTTTGTTCCGGAACGGCATGAGCCGTGATTAGCGGCATCAAGCAACGCTATGGATACTTTCGGCACCTCCTTCGGGCGAACTTTGTCAGCTATGGTCCAGTTGGCCGAGAAATTTGTATTTCTGATAGCGCGACTTCCCGCCAAACAGAGTACCGGGACACTACTTCTCGTTTCGTGGCATCGCGAACGCCAATGCCTTCATGGCTCCTCCTCGAAGCTAAATATCTCGCGCTGAGCGGCCACGTAGTGGAGCGTATACTGCAACTCGCCCCGGGATTGAGAATGAACCGTGAAGAGCGGCCGACCCCTTTCAATACGGTCGCCGATACGGACGTGAAAGTCGATACCTGCCGATGGGGATTTGGGAGCTCCTGCGAGCTTGGCGACCTTAGCGATGCGCCTGTTATCAATCGCAGTGATGCGACCGGAAAATGCGGCTAACACCGGTTGCTGATGCTCAGCGATTGGGGGCGTCCGCATACCGCCTTGTGCTTCGCATATTGACTGCAGCTTCGCCCACGCTCGCCCCGAGTCCAGTGTCTCTGCCGCGATGGTCACGCCTTCGCCCGGTTGCGCCCGCCCTGCCAGCTCCAACAGGTGCCCGGTGAGATGCAGCGCACGGTCTCGCAAATCTGCGGGCGCGTCTGGGCACCCTTGAAGAACCGCGAGAACATCACGCGCTTCGAGCGCGGGCCCGATCCCACGCCCGACCGGCTGACTACCGTCGGTCTCCACGATGCGAACATTGAGCCCTAGGGTCGCCCCGACATTTGTTAGCCGGTCCCCGAGGCTCTTGGCGGCTTCCCGGCTATGCACCTTCGCCGTAGGGCCGACCGGCAAATCGAACACAGCATGGGTTGCACCGGCAGCCAGCTTTTTGGATATGACAGAGGCGACGAGCAGACCGTCGCTGTCGAAGCCCAATGGTCTCTCGATACGGATGATTATGTCATCGGCCGGACTTAATCGCGCAGCCCCTCCCCAAGCAATGCACCCGCCTTCTTTTTCGACGACGCGGCGCATCGTTGCTAGATCGAGGTTTACAGGCGCCAGAGTTTCCATTGTGTCCGCAGTGCCGGCGGGCGAAGTGATGGCTCTCGACGAGGTCTTTGGTATCGGAAGACCGAGTGCAGCAATGATGGGCACCAGTAGCAATGTGGTTCGGTTCCCAGGCAGGCCACCGACGCAGTGTTTGTCCACCACAACGGGATACGGCCAGGCGATCTGATCGCCGACGCCGATCATTGCCCGAGTGAGGCCAACGGTCTCATCAGAGTCGAGACGGGTACCGGCGCACGCTGTGACGAAGGCCGCGAGGTGCAGGTCCGAGAAATTCCCTTTGGCGATGTCGCCGACGATTGCACTGAGTTCATTGTCCCTGAGGCGCGCGCCCTGCGCTTTGGCACGGACGAAACTTTCTGATTTGATCGGATCGGGATGGGTGACCTCGATGATGTCTCCGTCGCGCGCACCCAACAGCAGCCACGCGGCCTCCGACAGGCTCGCTTCTTCGGACGCGAGTATGTCCGATCGGATCACGTTCAGTGTCGCCAGGAGCCTCTTGCCGTTTGCCGTCACCTGCACGCGGGAGCGCGCCTCGAACCCCTCTGACTGACAGACGTGACAGTCAGCGCGCATGTAGACGATGTGCTCTTGATACGTATCAACTCCAAGTCGGCGCAAGGTCAGTTGTGCGGGAGATGTCGGGCCGATCTCATGCCCAAAAGGCGCGGACTTGTGTTTTTTGTCCGGTCTCACATCATCACCATCTTTTCCAGGTGGTAGGGAACGAAGCTTTCCCATCCAAGGTTTTCCTCAAAGTGTTGCCATATCGGATCCACCGCCGGCAGCTCGCCGTGTATGTGCCAGAGGAGCTTGACGGAATGGTTTGAACCATTCCTCGTACTCGGCAAGGCCGGCATGAACGGAAAGATCTTCGATATTGGCCACATCGGCGCGCACAGGGATATAGCATCATACCACTTGGGCTCCCTGTCGATCGATACGCACGGCCGCTCGCTTGAACAGACCTGAGTATTTTCCGAACCTACCACCTTTGAGAGCGCTCGCTAGGGATTGGGTGACGGGTGTTGGAATGGTTGCTTGCGCCGGTCGCAAAAATGCACTTCGAGAGTTCAATCGGCGGAGCGATTAATGTTGTGGAATGCCTCGGCAATCAATGGATACGCCATTGAGGCGAGCGATGGAAGGCTCGGAGCCGTTAGCGATTTGCTATTTGATGATGTCGGCTGGGCTATTCGATGGCTGGTCGTCGATACCGGCAATTGGCTCTCTGGTCGCAAAGTCCTCTTGCCGATTTCAAGGTTGGGGCAACCCAACACTGCGCGGCGCGACTTTCCTGCCAAACTGACCATGCAGCAGGTCAAGGACAGTCCGGATGTCGACACGGATCGCCCCGTTTCACGGCAATTCGAGGCCCACACTTACGAATATTATGGCGGGGAGCCTTATGGGGGTGCTGGCTTGTATCCAATAAGTACCGATATAGCGGTGCCCTTCTTTACGCCGTTTCCGCCATCAGATGCGAAACCGCATGATCCGGATAGCGCTGACCCTGTGCACGTCGAGAGTGATCTTCATCTGCGCAGCATCGCAGCAGTCAGCGGATTTGAGATCCACGCTACCGACGGCAATATAGGTAATGTTGAAGGCATCCTCGAGGATGATGCGGACTGGAGCATTCGCTACATCAAAGTCGCTACAATGAACTGGTGGCCGGGAGAGAGAGTTTTGATCTCGCCGCGCTCTATTGGAGGGATCGATTGGGTGGACGGGTTGATTGATATCAATGTCAACCGTCAGAAGGTCAAAGACGCTCCGCCCTACCAACCGGCCATCACGGTGGATGGCACCTACGATGAGTCGCTCCGTAGACATTACGGAATCAACTGAGGCCGTGCACGCGCCCCGGCCGGCGCAGCACGACATCCCAGTGCATCCCGAAGTAGCCCTGAGCTGTCGCAAACAGCGCTCCAGCCCGCCGGATTTGGGAACCTGCGCGATCGTTAACCCTGGTGCATGGACGAAGGCGGTTGAGGCCTTCTCCAACGCTGCGCGACTGCCGGACGTAGCCTCTTTCATCGACAATTCACCAAGACGCGCTGAGTAGTTTCCGAGGCTGCCATTTTCGCTTAGCTATCGGCTAACATTAAGTCGCGAGCGACAATCTCCTAATTGCCCGGGAACGAAAGTCAGTGCGCAAACTTTATCTTGTGGTGTCCGCTAATACTTGAGGATGCCGCGCACAAGTGGCGGTTTTTCGAGTTTTGTGGAGTTGAACATGAACCGCCTCTTAACCGCCTTTCTTGCTCGGTTCATCCAGGATGGATCTCTCGAAGTCGTCACCTCATCGGGAACCCAGCACCTTCTAGGGAATGGAGAAGGTCCATCGGTTGCGATCAAATTTCTAGATCGAGCAGCCGGGCGGCAAATGCTTCGCAACCCGCCGCTGGCCCTCGGCGAACTCTATATGGATGGCCGTCTCGTCGTGCTGCGCGGTACGATTTATGATCTTTTGTTGATCGCAATGCGCAACCTTTCACTACAACCGATGACGCGGCTGCGGAGGATGCGGTTAACTGCCCGCAAATCACTGCGATCGCTTCAACAACGCAACACTGCGGGCCGGGCCAAACACAATGTCGCCCACCACTACGATTTGGACGACCGGCTGTACGACCTCTTTCTCGATCCCGACCGCCAATATTCATGCGCCTATTTCGAGCACCCGGATCAGATCCTCGAAGACGCGCAGTTGGCGAAGAAACGGCACGTTGCCGCCAAGCTGCTCGTCGAGCCCGGCCATCGTGTGCTCGACATCGGCAGCGGTTGGGGTGGCTTGGCACTGTATCTCGCCGAACAATGCGGAGCCGAGGTGACCGGCGTCACGCTATCTGATGAGCAGCTTGGTATCGCTCGAGCCAGAGCAACCCGAAAAGGCCTCGCAAGTTTAGTTGATTTTCAATTGCAGGATTACCGCGCGGTCCAGGGTCAGTTCGATCGGATCGTCTCTGTCGGTATGTTCGAGCATGTCGGTATCGGCTACTATGATGCATTCTTTTCAAAGATTTCCGATCTTTTGTCTGACAACGGCGTCATGCTCCTGCACGCGATTGGCAGCAGCGACGGACCAGGCGTCACCAATCCCTGGATGGCCAAGTACATTTTCCCCGGCGGCTACACCCCCGCGCTCTCGGAAGTTCTTCCAGCAATCGAACGAGCGGGGCTGATCGTCACCGACATCGAGATCCTGCGGCTTCACTATGCCGAGACATTGAAGGCTTGGCGGGAGCGGTTCGTCGCGCGCCGCACCGAGGCCGAGGCCATATATGACGATCAGTTTTGCCGCATGTGGGAGTTCTACCTCGCGGGTTGCGAGGCGGGCTTTAGACACGGCGGTCTGATGGTGTTCCAAATCCAACTCGCAAAGCGGCTCGACACAGTACCCCTCACACGCGGCTACATCGCTGATCGTGAAGCTGCGCTGCGATCGCAGGAGACGCAACGGCCCGAGCTGCGGATCGCGGCGGAGTAAAGCGCCCGCCGCTTGATGCGGAAGGCTGCTACAGACGGAGCACGAACCATGGAATGGCTTCAAAACAACTGGCTCTGGATTGCATTAGGCGTTGGCTTTGTCGCCATGCACATGTTCGGCCATGGTGGTCACAGCGGCCACGGCGGAGATGACGCACGCAATCCGAAACCTCCCGACGACGTCACGACTGCCCCGAGCGCGGACCAGACCGGCGCAAATGGCGCCGTCCCGAGAGCGGCTAACCCAACAAATCCGGCGCTCGGCGGCATGCCAGCTCAGTCGGATCACGCCGGCGCACCAACAACGGCGGACGAGAAACAGCGTCGGCATGGCTACCGAACGGATGCTTTGAAGACCTAACGTAACCTGAAGGAGAACACCATGTCAGATACGAACAAAACGACGATACCGAAGGCAGACGTGCCAAAGAAGGCTGGCACTAGCGATCAAGACAAGTCGAGCAAGACTCAATCTGCTCCCCGCGCTCCGGCTCAAGCAACCCCGTCCAATCATGACGGACACGATTCTGCGGAGCACGCGAGGAAGACTGGCAAATAGCATGTCTCACTAAGCAGAATACCGGGACGCACGCAGGAAGATGGCCGAGCCCCCTTCACTTTGCTGCGTTTCACACACAGGCGGTTATCAAAGAACTCTGACTGCTACTAGTGAACAAAATTGGAGGCCAATATGCCCGCCCGCGATCAATTGCACCACGATGCGTCCTCGCCCCACGGCAGCTTTTGGACATCACGGACGTTCTTCGTCGCTCTGGCGTTTTTGGCCATCGCAGTGTTCTTGCTTCTGAGCGAACACAGGGCGCATTTCCTTGGCGCACTGCCGTTACTGCTGCTGGTCGTCGCTTGTCCGCTGCTGCACATGTTCATGCACGGCGGGCACGGCAATCACACCAGTCATAGTGAGCAAAGCAGTGACAAACCGCAGAACGCCAACGGAGACAAACCATGACCGAGCAAACGCCGGCCTATGGCCTCTGGGGCCTTGTGATTATTAATTCTGCGATCTTCATTATCTTCGCCTTTACATTTTTCAAGCCGCAGACGACGCGAGACTGGCGCTCCTTTGGCGCCTTCAGCGCGTTCGTGGTGGCGTTGTTCACGGAGATGTACGGCTTCCCGCTGACTATCTATGTGCTGTCAGGAT
>JAYSUN010000051.1:0-6441 GCA_043719045.1 Hyphomicrobiaceae bacterium
GCGGCTGTGGACATCCCAGCATGACCAGTTCAATGCTCCCGGCTGCCGGGTCTGCCGCACCCTCCCACCCGGCCGCTCTCCTGTCTGCGGAAACTCGGTCGAAGCAGTTTGGCGCGGCCGAAGCTGATGGCGTGGTTCGGTGCGATGCGTGCCCGGTTCTCTGTCGGATACGTCCGGGTCGTCCAGGCGCCTGCGCGCGCTACGCCAACGAGAATGGCCGCTTGGTCCGGACAGACCCCGTGGTGTTGCTGGCTGAAACCGTGTCGGCCGGCGGCGAGTTGGTGCCGTTTTCGGGTGATGCCGCGTGGACGGGTGCAGCTCTCGATCCTGCCCGCACGTTCGTCACTGGTATTGGCGCGGGCACCACTTATCCCGACTATAAACCCGCCCCCTTCATCGTCGGCAGCGAACACGACGGCGTCGACACCGTCACGGTTGTGACCGAAGGCATTTTTTCCTATTGCGGCGTCAAAGTGAAAATTGACACTGATCGCCATCTCGGTCCTGAGGCCGCTGCCATTCGTGTCGGTGCGGAGCAGGTCGGCCACGTGACCACGGCGGAATATGGCTCGCAGATGTTGTCCATTGGCGGCGTCCGCCATTTGACCGGCGGCTCAAAGAAGGAAGGCAATGTCACGTGTGAGACATTGCTCGCGCTGTGCAATGGCGAGGCCGTCGAACTGAGCATTGATGGCGGCCACCGGGTTGTCGTCCAGGCCGGCTGCCCACCGATCGTCGACGGCAAAGCCGAGACTCGCATGCGGGTCGGGTGCGGATCGGCGACGATCGGCATTTTCGCGCAGCAGTGGGCCCCACATGTCGATGAAGTCATCGTCGTGGATGACCACATCACCGGCGTCTTGACCGAACACCAAGCCGGCCGAGTCCTCGACATGCGCCCCGCGGGCATCCGGGTGAGAGGCCGCAAGTCAACGCCCGGCCGCTATTTCAAGGTGGCTGAACCTGGCCTCGGCTGGGGCGGCACGGATATTGTCGATCCGTTGGTGGTGATCCAGAAGATCGACCCAGCCGGTGCCTGGCCCGGTCTGCGGCTGTTGTTGACCTCGACGACAGGTGAAGACGCCTTGTACTGCGTGCTGGATGATCAATTGAAACCGGTTCCAACGGCGCTGCCCGAGGCCGTTGCCACGACCGTGGAGCGCATTGCTGAGAATTGTGAGCCGTCGATCTGCTCGGTCATTTTCATGGCCGGCGCGGGTGGCAGCCTGCGCGCGGGTGTGACCGAAAACCCTGTGTTGCTCACGCGCTCAGTTGCCAGAGGCGAAACCCGCGTGACCATGGGCGGCGCCCCAGTGCACCTGTGGGCTGGCGGCGGCATCACCATCATGGTCGATGTGACGATGTTGCCAAAAAATGCCTTCGGGTATGTGCCGACACCGGCCATCGTCGCCCCAATCGAATTCACCCTGCCGCGCGCGCTCTATGCAGCGCTCGGTGGGCACATGTCGGCGGTCGTTCCCGTCAGCGCGGTCGTCAACGCATTTGGTGCCACCGCTCGCGTTGAACGCCGCCCATCTATCCATTCACTCGTTGCTGCGTCTTAAGAGGAGTCCGTCATGCGTGTCACCAAGGTCAATCGCTCAAAAGCTACGCCGGCCAAACGCGTTGTTCCCGCCGTCACGACCGTGGCATCGGTTTCGAAAGCCCGTCGCGCCGTGCCCCTCGCTGTCAATGATCGTCCGGCTGTCAAGCGCGCTAATCCTGCGGCGGAGGCCCCGGTGGCCGCCTACATGCTCGATGATCAAATCGGCTTCAGGCTGCGCCGAGCGCATCAACGTTCGACGGTGATCTTTAATGATCTGATGTCGAAGTATGATGTCACCCCGCCACAATTCGCAAGCCTTGCGAAACTCGACGAAATGGGGCCGATGTCGCAGCACCAGTTGGCGCGTTTGGTGTGTCTGGAGCCTGCCGAAATGCTGCAGGTTATCGGCCGCCTCCAGCGCCAGAACTTGTTGCGTGCGCGGCCCTCCCCGCAGGATGTCCGTCTGATCCAGATCGAGTTGACGCCCGATGCTCAAATGGTTATCGAGGCCATGAAGGCTGCGGCCACAAAAGTGTCAGCCAAAACCTTGTCGCCGCTGTCGCCCGCCGAAATCAAAACCCTGAATGCCCTGCTGGAACGGCTCGGGTGAGGGTGAACGTGTGTGATGGATTGAGGCGGCAAGACAGCCGTTGTCGACTGCACCCGGCCGCGGTTTGATCGGGTTCGCGCGGCACTCCGATGCGGTTTGATACTCACCAGCACCGTTGCACATTTAAAGCCGCGTCGGCCCGCGTTCCTGTGGCACCAAAGGGCCGCTGTAGTCCGGCGCAAGCGTCGCTGGATCAATGACGAGGCTGCGGAGATCGCGGGGCCCGAAATAGGGCAGATAACCACGGGCTTTACAGCGCTCCATGACGGATTTCTGAGCCGCGGGATTGTCGACGTATTCGACGACGAAGATCCGTTTGCCTGCAGCCTGCGCCCTCTTGAGATCGCGCTCGGCGAAGCGGATGGCGTCAACCGGATTAGCGCCTTGTGTGAAATCCAGCCCGAAATACAGATCTTCCTTGGCAATGGCATCGATGGCGTCGCGAAGGGGAACCTCCGCGATCAGCTCCTCCGCATTTTGTAAGATGATCAGGAACTCAGGCGTGGTGCTACGCGCCTCGGCGGCGATGCGGGCGATGAACTGAGCCATCGATTTCGCGCCTTGCGGGTGGCGATCAAGCCGTTCTTGAAAGACATCGGCACGATCCAGATAGATACCATCGAAACCCTGAGCCAGGATCCGAGCAACGTAGGTGTCGGGGCCACCGGTCATCAAGCGTTGCCAGTCGGGATGCCAGAAATCGACCGGGTAATTGCCGAACCAACGCGGGTTCATTTCGCCGAGCCAGGCCGGTTTGGTCGCCGGATCAAACCACGCCTCCTGCCAGTAAAAGCGATAACGCTCGGCCTCGCCAATGGAAAGATAGGCGACCACCAAACGGCGTGAGCCATCCGGCTTGGTCTTGAGATTGGCGATCTCGGCTGCTTCAAACTGGCGGATGAAGCGACGGCCATCGGAGAAGCCGTGGTCGATGACCAGGAGGTCCGTCGGCGATGCCGCCAGTTCGGGGAAGTTCAACAAGCGAAGTTGATAGCCCCAGGTTTGCACAGCTGCCAGAGTTTTACGCCGTGATGCACGCGCGGCTTCGATCGGCGAAACGCGCGCGGCTTTGCTGGTCTTGCTGGCGGCAAGTCCACCAGTGGCTGCGGCAAACCCGCCCGTCGCAGCAGCGGTGGCCACCCCGATCAGAAATGTACGTCGGTCGCCGCGCATCCGTTGATCACTTGGTACAGAACGTCGCCGTGACCAGGCACTTGTATTCGGTGCCGATCAGCGGCAGCACGAGGTAGACTTCGCAGGTCACAGTTTCCAGGCTTTTGGTCAGCGCACCCCATTTGCGCGTCTTGGCTTCCTGTTCGGCATACTCGCCGAGACGCATCCGCGCTTGGGCAATGGTTTCGTCGCGCCCAACGGCAATGTCCGAGAGCGGCAAACGCATGCACTTTTTCGGTGCCGCAGCTTTGGTTGCAGGGGCTTTTGCTGCAGGGGCCGCGGCTGCTGTGGGAGCAGCTTTGGCGGCAGCGGGTGCAGCGGCCGCAGGAGCGGCTTTGGCCGTGGCCGGTGTCGTCGCAGGTTTTGCCAGCGGCATCGGTGTAGGGGCGGCAGCTGCGGGCGCCGGTTGGGCCGTCGGTGCTGGGGGAGCCTGGGCACTCGCAGCGCTCGCCAGCAGACCCAATGCGATGGCGAAACCGGTGGACCGATACAACATGACAACCCCTCAGACGGCGTACGGATGACGGCCCGATAGATAGCCGATGACCACGATGTCGAACAGGGTAAACCTGACGCATCAGACTATTGTCCGGTTCGGCATTCGAGGGATCAGCGGCCTTTGTAGGCCGGTTGCCTTTTTTCGTTGAACGCGATGATGCCTTCGCTGCGGTCTTCAGTGACGATGGTGCGATTGTAGGCCTCAAGCTCAAAGGCATAACCGGTTGCCCAGTCCAGGTCATCGGCACGCTCGATGGATTTCTTGGCCTGTCGCACCGAGACAGGTGCATTCGCCGCGATCCTGCGCGCGACAGCCAGAACGGCAGGCATGAGGTCGGCGACGGGCAGCACCGCATTGGCCAGGCCCCACGCCAGAGCATCCGTCGCGGTAAACGGCGTGCCCGTGAGGATGATCTCCTTGGCCCGGCGCGCACCGACCGCGCGCGGCAGGTTCTGCGTTCCCGCTGCCCCCGGCATGATGCCGAGGGTGACCTCCGTCAAAGCAAAACGTGCATGTTGACTGGCGTAAACAAAATCACACGCCAGCGCCAATTCCAATCCACCCGCGTAGGCCGCGCCATTGACCGCCGCGATGCTCGGCACCGGACAGTCCTTCATCGCCCGGATGGCCTGTTCGAGCACGGCATGCTGCGCGCGCCACGCGGCATCCGACATGCCTTTGCGCTCTTTGAGGTCCGCGCCGGAGCAAAAGCCGCGTTCACCCGCGCCCGTGAGAATGAGACAGCGCGCCACATCCGGCTCGACATAAAAGCGCATGAAGCAATCGCGCAGATCGGTCATCATCTGCGTGTTCATGGCATTGAGCGCAGCCGGCCGATTGAGTGTGATGGTGCCGATGCCATCGGTGCCAAGATTCACCGTCAGTGTCTCAAAGGTCATGGTGGCGGGCATGGCATGGGCTCCAATGGGACGTCGCTGCCAGGCCTTATAGCGCCGCTGCGTTCCTCAGCAACGCCACGACCGTTATTGCGCCACGACCGTTATTGCCACGAGCGCAGGCGGTCGGCGGCACCCGCGTGACGGGGGCATCGACATGCTGCTATGAGGCAGCCGAACAATCCCCACCGGAGCCCGCACAACGATGGCCAAAGCCCCCGCCGCTGACCTTTCAATCCACGACACCAAACTCAATGCCCTGGCCGAAGTGGCGATCAAAGTTGGATTAGGCCTGAAACCTGGCCAAGAAGTCGTGATGACCGCGCCAATTGAAGGGGCTGATCTCGCGCGCCTCGTCGCCAAGCATGCCTACAAGGCCGGCGCAGCACTGGTTACGACGCTGTATGACGATGATCAGCTGACTCTCGTGCGCTACGAAAACGCTAAGGACGCGAGCTTCGATCATGCACCGGGCTGGCTTTACGATGGCATGGCCAAAGCCTACGAACGCGGGGCGGCCCGCCTGGCCATCCGCGGCGGTAATCCGAACCTGCTCGCGGGCCAGAATGCGGATCGCATTTCGCGCGCCAACCGGGCGCTCAGCACGGCCTATCAACCCGCGCTGGAAAAGATCACCGGCTTTGACATCAATTGGACATTGTTGCCCTACGCGTCGGCTGCCTGGGCGCAGGCCGTGTTTCCCAATGTGTCGGAAAAGACGGCGCAGAAAAAACTCTGGGACGCCATTTTCCAGGCGACGCGCACCGACGTGGTAGACCCAATTGGTAATTGGAAGAACCACAACAAGGATCTGGCGAAACGCACCAAATACATGAACGCGAAAAACTATGCGGCGCTACACTTTGTCGGCCCGGGCACGGATCTGAAGGTCGGTCTCGCCGATGACCACGAGTGGTGCGGGGGCGCTGCAACGGCCAAAAACGGCATCACCTGCAATGCCAACATCCCGACCGAGGAAGTCTTCACCACGCCACACAAAGATCGCGTCGAGGGACACGTTTCGGCGACCAAACCGTTGTCCTACATGGGCACACTGATTGAAGATATTCAGGTGCGCTTTGAAGGTGGCCGCATCGTCGACGCGAAAGCCAGGACCGGCGGCAACGTGCTCAACAAAGTGCTGGAAACCGATGACGGCGCGCGTCGGCTCGGCGAGGTGGCGCTGGTGCCGTATTCATCGCCCATCTCAGCCAGTGGGCTGCTGTTCTACAATACGCTGTTCGATGAAAACGCCGCGTGCCACATCGCGCTCGGCCAAGCTTATGCCAAGTGCTTCCGCAACGGCACCAGCTTGTCGGAAAAGGAATTGTCCAAGCGTGGCGCCAACCGCTCGTTGATCCACATCGACTGGATGATCGGCTCGAACATGGTTAATATCGACGGCATCACAGCCGCTGGCAAAGCCGACCCGCTGATGCGCGCCGGCGAATGGGTGAAGTAGGCTGGCAGAGAGCTGTCATCCAACCACGCACTGAGCTGCTGGGCTGGCTCAGAGCGGGCTGAGGCGCCAGCACGCTGACTGTATCCAGAACCGCCCCGCAGTTCTGTGTCCTCAGTTCTGCGCAACCGTTTTAATTTTGTTGCGAGCGCCTATTTGAAACTCAGCCAGCGGTGTGCGTACATTGGCGGGGTCTGCAAACAGCAGTCCGCGGCCGAACCCTCATTCCCTCCGGCCGCGAAAAAATTGGAGGCTACC
>JAYSUN010000501.1:0-9927 GCA_043719045.1 Hyphomicrobiaceae bacterium
CTGGTTCAGGCTGGTATCAGCCAGAATTGGTTCGGCATCGGTAAGACCGCACTGTACGGAGAGTACAGCAAGGTTACCAATGGTTTCCAGACTTTCGGCAACGTGGTTGCGCAAAACCTAGCTGACAACATCACCTACAAGATGTGGGGCCTGGGTATCACGCAGGACATCGATGCAGCTGCTATGCAGTTGTACGCTGGTTATCGGAACCATGGTGTCAGCGGCGGCACGCTCACCGCCGTCGGTCCTCAAGACATCGGCATCTTCCTGGCTGGTGCACGCATCAACTTCTGATCCACAAGATCAGTCAGTTAACGAGAGAGCCGTCCTTCGGGGCGGCTCTTTTGCGTGGTGCGCCCAGCTGGCGCGCGGTCGGTGGCAGGACCGGTCAGAACTCTTCCGGTTCGGGAGCACTCCGACCGGCGCGGCAGGCACCATCGACAAGTAACCTTACCTCTTCATGTTTGGCGGTTCCGGGCGGTTGCGAGCAAACCTCTGAAATCACACGATCATCCTCATCCGACCCCAGTTTTATTCACCACAATCGCCCGATTTGGCCCACTCCGGTCCCGTGCTATCTTCCGGTCATGATCCCATCACCCGGACCTTCCCACTCCCAGTCCCACACACGCCAACCGACCGCCTCTGCGAAGCGGCGTCGGACTTCGCCGCGCGAGGGTTGCGATCGTTCTGTGGCACCCATCAGCCACTCACTCCGACGTTCCTGCTTGGCGCCGACCGACACCGCTGCGCGGAGCCGGCCGCTCGGCGCGCCACGGCGGCTGCAGTGGTCGATCCGGGAGGGGGCTAAAAAGCAGATGGACGGAGCGCCGGGGGGGAGAGCGATCCGTCCATCATAAGCCTCGGTCAAACCTGCCTTAGGGGAAAGGCAATCGGTCGACACATCTGAAGGGCCTGCTGCTTTATTGCCGCAAGGCCTTGATCTGCAGAGAGCCGGCAGAGGCATGCCGGCTTTCGACGCTCGCGTCGTTGATTGGGGGATCAACGCTGCTGCGATACCTGAAGATTATCACTCAATTGCGAAATCATCTGTGTGAAAAACCACATAATGAGTCGGTCGATGCGCCGCTTCATTATGCTCGCGAACGTCACACCCCGCCGCACACCGGCGCGCGGAGTTTTTTTGCCTCTGTCGCTGGTGCTGCGGTCAGGCGCCGGATGGTCTTGCTTGTGCGTGCCGGCACGCGGTCAGTGGCCGGACCGGCCAGACCGGTTCCGGTTCGGACTCACACGTCTGCCGCATCGCGCACCATGGCTTGCAGGCGCCCGAGGTCGGTAATGGTCAACCCGTCGGTGGACTTTTTCAGCACGCCGAGCTTGGTCAGGCGGTTCAGTTCGCGCGTGACCGCCTCGCGGTGGGTGCTGATCCGGGCGGCCAGATCGGCATGAGTCGGCGTGTCTTCGAGCAGAATAGCGCGACCTCGAGGGGCGCCGTGAGCCTCCGCCAGCCGCAACAGTTCGGCGTGGATGCGTTGGCTCACCGGCAAGGTCGAGAACTCGAACACGCGCGCCGTCAGCCCCCGGATGTTGCGGGTCATCTGTTCAAGGACCGTCAAGGCAAATTCTGGTTCTTCGCGCACGAGACTTAAAAACGCGATATGTGGCAACGTCGCCACGATGCAGGTCTCAGTGGCCTCAACCGCCACCGAGCGCGGTTTGCCGTCAATGGCGGCGATCTCGCCGAACATCATGCCCGCCATCAGATCGCCGAAGGCGACGACAGACCCGTTCGAGGCATAGATGATCGACTTTGCGCGCCCGGACGTCAGAAAAAATACATCGCGCGAGTTGTCTTCGTGAGCCACGATCTCGCCGCCTGCCCGCACGTCACGCCAACCACATGCGGTCTCGACGCTGTTCCGGCGTGCAACCGTCAAGCGCGCAAACACCTGGACCCCATCCAGAGACTTTCGCATGCGTGTCCTCCAATATCGCGAGGTGGGTTCCGGTCACCCTGCCTCTCGATCGGCAGGCGCAACGTCAACAAATCAATTGCCATGAAATACAGCTGAATGGAGGCACCAATGATGCTCGGGTGATACCGCAGCCGACCACCCCGCGCAAGCCACTGATGGTGGTGCTGCCATGTCATACCGTCGGCCTGATCGTTACTCCGCAGCTTCCCGCTTGTTGGCGATCCTGCCTCTTGCCACGCTGGCGCGTCGCACCAGGAGTTCCTTCAGGAAATGTCCGGTATAGCTGGCCTTGCACTTGGCCACGTCTTCCGGCGTGCCCGCACACACGATCTCGCCGCCGCCATCGCCGCCTTCGGGGCCCAGATCGATGACCCAATCGGCGGTCTTGATGACTTCCAGATTGTGCTCGATGACCACCACGGTGTTGCCGGCGTCGGCCAGTTCGTGCAGCACCTCGAGCAGTTTCGCCACATCGTGGAAATGCAGGCCCGTGGTCGGCTCATCGAGAATATACAGCGTGCGCCCCGTGGCTCGCCGCGACAGCTCCTTGGCCAGCTTGATGCGCTGGGCTTCACCGCCCGACAGCGTGTTGGCTTGCTGGCCGATCTTGATGTAGCCGAGGCCAACGCGGTGCAGCGTTTCCAGTTTGTCACGGATGACGGGGACGGCTGCGAAGAAACCGACGCCCTCCTCGACGGTCATATCCAAGACATCGGCGATTGATTTCTGTCGATAGTGGATATCCAGGGTTTCGCGATTGTAGCGTTTGCCCTTGCACTGATCACAGGTGACGTAGACATCCGGCAGAAAGTGCATTTCGATCTTGATGACACCATCGCCCTGGCAAGCCTCGCAGCGCCCGCCTTTGACGTTGAACGAGAAGCGCCCCGGCCCATAGCCGCGCAACTTGGCTTCGGGCAATCCCGCAAACCAATCCCGGATCGGTGTGAAGGCGCCGGTATAAGTCGCGGGGTTCGAGCGTGGCGTGCGGCCGATCGGCGACTGGTCGATGTCGATGACTTTGTCGAGGTGTTCGAAGCCTTCGATTTTGTCGTGCGCACCCGGTGCCTCACGTGCACCATTCAATTTGCGCGCGGCGGCTTTGAAGACTGTATCGATCAGGAACGTTGATTTGCCGCCGCCCGACACGCCGGTGACGCAGGTCAGGATACCCAACGGGATTTCGGCCGTCACGTTCTTGAGATTGTTGGCGCGAGCGCCGGTCACCCGCAGGGTTTTGCCTTTGATCAGCGGTCGCCGGGCTTTCGGCACCGAGACTTGCCGCGCGCCGGTGAGATATTCGCCCGTCAGCGAGTTTGGATTGGCCAGCACCTCTGCCGGCGTTCCCTGCGCCACGATCCGGCCGCCATGCACGCCAGCGCCGGGGCCGATATCGACGACATAGTCGGCTGACAGAATGGCGTCCTCGTCGTGCTCGACGACCAACACGGTGTTGCCGAGATCGCGGAGGTGTTTCAGCGTTTCCAGTAGGCGTGCGTTGTCGCGCTGGTGCAGGCCGATCGACGGCTCGTCCAAGACGTACAAAACGCCGGTCAGGCCGGAACCAATCTGCGACGCCAGCCGGATGCGCTGACTTTCGCCGCCCGACAACGTTCCCGCCGCGCGCGACAGAGTGAGATAATCCAGTCCGACATCATTCAGAAACTGCAAGCGTTCGCGGATCTCCTTGAGGATGCGACCAGCTATCTCGCCCTGCTTCGGGGTCAAGGCTTTCGGCAGTTCGGCAAACCAATCGTTGGCTTTGCGAATCGAGAAATTGCACACCTCGGCGATATGCAGCTGATTGATCTTGACGGCCAGTGACTGTGGTTTCAGCCGGTGGCCATGGCACGCATCGCACGGATGTGCGCCCTGATACCGCGACAGTTCCTCACGCACCCAATCGCTGTCGGTTTCTTTCCAACGCCGTTCGATATTGCGCACGACGCCCTCGAACGGTTTCGTGGTCGTGTAGGTCCGCATGCCATCGGCATAACCGAATGCGATCTCCTCGTCGCCGGACCCGTACATCAGCACCAGTTGGATCGATTTTGACAGTTTGTCGAACGGCGTTTTCAGCGAGAACTTGTAGTGCTTCGCCAGCGCATCCAAGGTTTGTTCGTAGTAGGGTGACGTGTTGCCGGTCTTGGCCCACGGCCAAATGGCGCCACCGGCCAGCGACAGGCTGCCATCGGGTACAATCAGTTCGGTCTCGAACTGCAATTCCGTGCCGAGGCCGTCGCACTTCGGGCATGCCCCCGCCGGCGCATTGAACGAAAAGATGCGCGGCTCGATCTCCTCGATGGTGAAGCCCGACACCGGACATGCAAACCGCTCGGAGAAAATCAGCCGTTCGTGGGTATCGTTCTTCGATTTATTGGCGCCGTCGGTCACCGATTTTGCCAGCGGTTGATCGGCAAATTCAACAATGGCGAGGCCATCAGCCAGTTTCAGCGCCGTCTCAAAACTATCGGCCAACCGGGACTTGATATCAGCTTTGACCACCACGCGATCGACCACGACGTCGATATCGTGTTTGAACTTCTTGTCGAGCTTGGCGGCATCAGAGATCTCGGACATGACACCGTTGACTTTGACACGCTGAAAGCCGGCCTTCTGCCATTCGGCCATTTCCTTGCGGTATTCGCCTTTGCGACCGCGCACGACGGGGGCCAGCAGATAGAGCCGCGTGCCGTCCGGCAACTCCATGACGCGGTCGACCATCTGCGTGATCGTCTGGCTTTCGATCGGCAGACCGGTCGCTGGTGAATACGGTACGCCCACGCGGGCAAACAGCAAACGCAGATAGTCGTAAATCTCGGTGACGGTGCCGACCGTCGAGCGCGGGTTCTTGCTGGTCGTCTTCTGCTCGATGGAAATGGCCGGCGACAAACCGTCGATGTGATCCACATCCGGCTTTTGCATCATCTCCAGAAACTGTCGGGCATAGGCGGACAGGCTCTCGACGTAACGACGCTGGCCCTCAGCGTAGATGGTATCGAACGCGAGCGATGATTTCCCCGAGCCCGATAAGCCGGTAAAGACGACCAAGGCGTCACGTGGAAATTCAATATCGACATTTTTAAGATTGTGCTCGCGCGCGCCACGAACGTGGATGCTTCGGCGGTCATGGACGCGACCGGCCATGGCTGCAGCTTTCGCGCCGAGCGCGGTTGTAGCACTCGGCGGGATGGACTTGGGGGAGGTGGGGGATTTCGGCGTCTTGCTCATGGACTTCGATCTAGCGGATGGCACTTGCCGCGGCAATGCGAGGACGCTCGAGACTGCCGCGGTTGTGAATTGGTCGCGGTGCGGCGCTGCTGAAAAAAAAGCCGTCACAATCGGGTGTTCCGATTTTGTCCACAGGCAATAGGGATTCCAGGTGACAGCGCTCGCCTCGTCTGCGCCGCAAGTTGCGGGCATGACGCAGTTGTGGTGCAGCGGGGTTTGGGTATGACGGCGAAAACTGAGGCGAAACAGACAGTGTCGCGGCGCGCCTTGCTGCAAGGCACGGCGTCCCTGCTCACGGCCGGCTCGGCGATCGCTGCGTCAACGCCGTCACCGGCTGCCATGCCGCCACTTCAGGCCGGCGTGAGGACTGGCGCGGCAACCCTCGCTGAGACCGGATTTGCGGGTCTTGCCGGTCAACGGATTGGTTTGATCACCAATCAGACGGGACGTGTCGGGTCCGAACATCTTGTCGATGTGCTGGCGGCGGCCAGGCAAATGCGACTTGCCGCGATACTGGCACCAGAACATGGCTTCCGCGGTCAAGCCGAAGCTGGTGCCACAGTCGCCGATGGACGTGACGTGAAAACGGGGGTGCCGATCTTCAGTCTCTACGGCGCGACCAAGAGCCCGACAGCTCACATGTTGCGCGGTCTGGATGCCGTCGTGTTCGATATTCAGGACATTGGCGTGCGCTTCTATACCTACATTTCGACCATGGGTCTGGCGATGCAAGCCGCCGCTCGGCATCGGATTCCATTTGTGGTCCTCGACCGGCCCAACCCGCTGGGCGGCGAAGATGTTGCTGGCTTCGTGTTGGAGCGGCCGTTCACGTCGTTTGTCGGTCAATATCCGATCCCGATCGTTCACGGACTGACGGTCGGCGAGTTGGCGCGCATGATCAAGGGCGAAGGCTGGCTCAACGGTCTCGAAGTTTTGGATCTCAAAGTCATCCGGTGCCAGGGGCTCACGCGTTCCATGCGCTGGCCCGAGACCAAGCTGCCCTGGGTGGCGACCAGCCCGAATATTCCCAGCTTTGAAGCGGCGCTGGCTTATCCGGGCATCGGTATCGTCGGCGAGACCCTGATGAACGAGGGCCGTGGGACGCCAACGCCGTTTTCGCAGTTCGGTGCACCGTGGTTGGACGCGCCAAGCCTGGCAGCCGATCTCACTTCGGCACAACTCCCCGGCGTGCGCTTTGAACCGACCCAGTACACGCCGCGTTCAATCCCCGCCGTGGCCGTCAATCCGCGTTTTCTCGGACAGGACATTCCGGCCGTGCGGCTGCGGATCACCAATGTCGCAACCTATCGACCGCTGCAGGTCGGCATTCACGCCTTGGCCCTGTTGCAGCGTCAGGCCCGCGCTGCTGGCGTGTCCATCTTGCCCGAGAAACTCAGCATGTTCCGCGCCATTTCCGGGACCGCGCAATTGCAGACTCTTCTGACCAAGAGAGCTGATGGAATTGATATCATTGCGTCGTGGCGTGGGGCTGTCACCCGTTTCCGGGAACAACGGACGCCCTACTTGCTGTATTGATGCCAACACGGCTTCGACGATGGTCTAATCCCGCAAGCTCGATCGACCCGCTTTTGGCCGTTCTCTTGGCGCGCTTCAGCCGTGATGCTGGTGCACGCACACAGCCAGATCGGCTGCTGCAGGAGACGCATTTGCGACATGACCGTTCAACTATTTGGGCCGGCGCCATCGCGGCAGTTTTAGCAGTCGTCTTGATGCCGCCTCTCGTGTCGGCCCAAGACACGATCAAGACCAAACATCTCGGCGCGTCGCGCGGTAAAGCCACTCCGTTACCGCGCACCGAAGGTGATCAGGCATTGGTTGATGGCTGGCCGCTGTATCGCACCGAGCGCGGGCAAGCCGCATTCAACGATGCCATGGCGACTTTGAAGGCCACCGATTTCGCGGCTCCATCTGCCAATGCGTTCCGTGATTGCGCAGCGCTCGAGTGTCATCTCGCCTTGCCGGCGTTGCGTCCCAACGGCTGGCTTCCCCCGGGTCGGGTTTGGGTGTCGCCATCGGAGTATGTTCTGATTGCACACAGCCCGCGCCAACGTGACGACCAATCCTACCGGCGGCGGATGTCTCAGAGCATGCGCGTGTTTGTCTTCCATGAGTTCCACAACAGCTCGCGCAACACCGATATGTTCGATACCGTCTCGTCACACAGCGGCTCAGTGTTCGTGCCGTTGTACATGAGCAAGCAAGGGATTGACGCTAGGGGCCACCGTTATGTGATCGTTTTGCAAGTGGCGCCGCACGACGTCTTCAGTGTTCACGCCTCGAACATGGGCAGCGCGGGCCCTGGAGTTGAAGTTGCCAAAAATGTGTCAGACGCGCTTGAGCCGCTGCAGGGACAGGCCGGGATCATCATTGCAACGATGTTGAAAACGGCGGTGCCGCACCTCCAGGTCGTCAATCATCGCGGCACGGAGGGTCTGCCGATGTTGAACGCTTACAACCATCGGCAGGCCAAGCTGCGGGCACGTCCGGGCGCGCAGCTGGTGGCGTTGCCATATATGGCAGCGCCGGCTCAGCGGGTAGGGCTGCAGGTCGCGGGACGTGTCGATGATGTCGTTGCGCATCGGGGCGCATCAGCGCGTATCCCTGTGGTCGCGCGTGGTTTCATGCAGCCGCAGGCCCAGACTGAGCCGGCCGTCGAGTTACGTGCCAGCCAGAAGGTCCCCGCGCGGACGATGCATTACACGCTGGTTGAGCCGGTTCATGCCGTGCCGCGCCTAGCTTGCGGGCCAGCGGGCGGTTGCCGCTGAACGCGGACAGTGCCTTGCCGCTTGACGCTCGGACGGCGTACTGTCGTAACTGTCGCATCAGTCGGTATGCGACGGGATTGTTCAGCAGCATGTCAGCACAACAAGCACTGACCGTGGTGCACGTCGCAGAAGCGGGCGAGAACCGCGGGCGTGTGGTCCTGCGCTTGGCGTCAGCCGGGCCGCATCGCCTGGCCGTCGAGGCTGCGCTGCGCGTGGCGCGAGCCTATCAGTCCGAGCTGGAAAGCATCTTCATCGAGGATCAGCGTCTGATCGATATCGCGGCGCACCCGCTGGTGAGCGAGATCTCGCTATGTGGGCGCGAGCGGCGTGTGCTGTCGTCGGCAATGCTGCTCCGGCAGTTTGCGCATGCGGCTCGGCTGGCAGAGCGGCGCATCGCGTCGATGGCACGACTGGCTGATGTCCCGTACCGTGCGCGGACCATCCGGGATGACCCCGTGCACGCGATCAACCGAGCCTGTGCTGAGGCCGGGCCTTGGAATGTTGTGGTTCTGGCCGACCCCGTGCAGGCGCGCGACCGCACTGCTGTGTTACAGTTGCTCGCCGACGTGACGGGCGCCACAGGTCTGGTCGTGGTTGGCCCCGGTGCCGTACAGGCCCATGGCTCGATCGTCATTGTGCTGGAAGAGGCGGAGCGCCTGCCGCAGATGTTGCGGACGGCCGAACGGTTGTCAGCCGACACCGAGGATCCGATTGTCATTCTTCTCGCCGGTATCAGCGACGAGGCCATGGCGGACCTGGAGCAGCAGGCGCGATTATTGCTCAGCGAGCGGAGCGATGTTCGGATCCTGGCTTCGGACCGATGCTATAACCATACCGGAGCGCTTTGCGAATGCCTTCGGCGGACCCACGCTGGCTTCATCATTGGCCAGGCCGGCGGTACACTCTTGCCGGCGCATGTTGACTGGTTTGATTTGGCGCAGACGTTGGAGTGCCCGTTGTTCATCGTGCGGTAAAGCGCTTCGACTCTGTGCTCGGCGCGTGGCGCGTCCGCCCGATGGCGGCCACGCGTCAGCACCGCCGGTCAAGTCATGGCAGCTGGGTAGATCAGCTTCTTAAGATCCCGATCTTTGGACGAAATGTAAAGGCTGTAACCCAGCGGTTGGATGGTGCGGATGGCATCCTCGATTTTGCTCGGGTTGTTCAGATACTCAACGACCAGGATAAACTTGCCTTCGCGTTTCATCAGGTCGAATTGTTTGCGTGAGAATTCCAGGTCTTCGGATGCGTTACGTTTCTCGGGGCCGTCAACACCGAAGACCAGTTCTTCCTTGGCACAACCATCGAGGGCGCGGCGGAGCTGCGGTTTGTCCAACAGGCCTTCGGCGTTTTGCATGACCATCAGAAAGCCCGGGCGCTTGGCCTTGGCGTAGGTTGACATGGTTTGAACGAACGCTGCCATGTCGCTTTCGAGATCCGGGCGCGACTTGGCCTCGGGCATGCGGCGTTGGCGCATGTCCTCATAGACGTCGCACTTGTCCAGATAGACCCCATCAAAACCCGCAGCGATAATCCGATCAAGCCGGGCTGCAGGATGGCCGCACATGATGGCTTGCCAACCGGGATCCCAAAAGCAGACGGCGTAGTTTTCGTCCCACTCCGGGTTTTCAGCCAACAGCCATGATGGCTTATGTTTCTTCCATGAAGCGTCCCAATAGCCGCGATAGCTCTCGGCTTCACCGATCGACAGATAGGCCAGGACGCGGCGGCGACCGCCATCAGGCTGGTGTTGTAGGCGAGCCACTTCGGCAGGCGTCAGTGCCGATTCGTCGGAGCCATCTTTGGCGTAGTCGACAACCAGCAAATCAAACGGGCTGTCAGCGGCATGTTGCAGATTCAGGTTTTGCAGTTGATAGCCCCAGGATTGAACGGCGGTGGGTGCGTGGGCCGCAGGTTTGCCTGATATGCCGACGCTGACGGGAGCGCCCTGGCTGCCTGGAGCTCGAGGCGGGATC
>JAYSUN010000502.1:0-3492 GCA_043719045.1 Hyphomicrobiaceae bacterium
TGGGCAGTTAGCTTGCGGCAAGGATGGTGCACCCATCGTCAGCTTCCCGCCCGTCTCCGTGGCCAAGGTCGATGCGACTGGCGTCCACTTCACTCACCCCAACCAGCACGTCAGCCCCAAGCACCTTGCAGCCCTCGCCGATGTACACATTGCTACGGTGTGGCGGGACGTGAAGGGCGGCGACTTGCCTAAGCCGACACAGCTAAGCAGCCGCCGCGTTGGGTTCTCGCTGCAACAGGTGCAAGAATGGTTGGCTGTGCGAAAGGCAGGATAGGGGCGCTGGGTTGAAGGCTGGGCTGAGCAGGATAGGCGGCGATCAAGAGGCGCTGAACCGAACTGGCCCTGGTGCACGCGGATCGGTACCCCCACCCTGCCAGTTGACTTTTCCACGCGGCAAGATCTGAACCCCACTGGCCCCTTAAGTTGGCAGGGGAGGTAGTTATGTAATCGCGACGGTGCGCCCCAACTCTCAATTTTGGCCAAACACAAACGCGCTTGTGGCGGCTGGTGACACGAGTGCTGGGCGTGGGGTAAGATCGGCGACGACAGCAGCACCCCAGTCAGCGGACCAACTGAAGTGATGGAGAACAAAATCGATCAGGGCCAGGTGCGGTAGAGCCGAGACACGGATCACCAGAACACATGTGCTTTTTGCGTCTACCATCCGCTTGATTGCAGCTCAAGCCTTGCTGCACTGCAATCGGATCGGCGCGAGTTCAGCAAGAGGACTGTCGGTCTTGAGTGATTATCGAGCGCCGCGGCCTTCATCGACCTCGGTCGAGTTGACCAAACCGGCTAGCGCCGGCGCTCAACACAGGTGTGGCCTTGCAGCAAACCGCAATGCTCCAGCATGTCCGCCGCAAATTTCCACTCGATTGTGCGCCAGCCGTGCGCGTGACCAACACGCATCTCATTTTGCTTTTGTTCTTGTATCTCGCAGACGGAGAAGCCCGTTCGCAAACCATTGGCCTGCGATATCGCGTGGCTGACGCATCCGGGATTCTACGAATTGTCTCCGTTGGTGCTCGCGCGCTAAGTCATGGGCTGGTTGAGGGGGCTACTTGTAAGTGCGTGATGTCACAGAATCGTCGGCCGTAGACCCTGGTGGCGCTTCGGTTGCCACAGCGGTGTCCTATCGTCGCTGGCTTCTTCGTGCGGCCGCAAAGAACGCAACGGTTCTTGGGGTTGTTAGCGGGGTCGTGCTGGCCCACGAGACCGGCTATTTTTCTCGAGACCGAATCGCTCGCGCTGACTGGATGGCACTCTACGAGTGGCCCAAAAATCGCCAAGGCAAACTGGCGTATCAGGTGACATTCACTCCGGACCTCATGAAGCGCGGGGACGACCCAGGCGGGGCTTGGGAACTTTACAACAACGCTAGGCCAGAGACCGTCAGCATCGATGGTGGTGCGCTGACGATGAAATACTCGCTTGCCTGGCTCGGCTTTAACTTCAACCATAAGGCGTTCCAGCCCAAGGCTTTGTATCGCGTAAGGTTCGAGGCAAAGGTGGAGGGCGAGGCAGCCGCCGTCTTGATGCGCAACCGCCAGCTCGACTACATGCGTGAGCGACTGCCAACGACCGGCGGCGAATTCAAGGAATTCACCGCCGACTATGCAGCGCCGGCCGGCCGCTTCGATCAGGTCAAGGTCATCTTCATGCCCGATGGCCGAAGCGCTGTCGCCGGGGCTTTGACAATCCGTAAGTTCAGTATCGAGCGACTGGAGAAGTAGCCCAGTGCTGGAACACTCGAACGTGAAGCTGGCCTATCCGACACGAACAGCCTTGGCGTTGCGCCTTGAGCTGATCGGTGTCGCGGCACTGGTCGTCGTCGGTCTCTTGGTTCTGATGACGAAGAACTCGTCGTTCTTCAACTTCTGGACTGATCGCGACATGGTCCGGTCGGCGAATCTGCTCAACGAATTCCAATATATGGCGGCAGAGCTGTCCTATGGCGCTGCGTCGCGCGTGCCCGGCGGAGCGCTGCATTATCTATGGTTCCTGCCGACCTTGATTTCGTCCGATCCGAACCTGTCGTACAGGTTCTGTGTGCTGCTTTGCCTGCTGGCCGGTATTCCATTTTACCTCGCCATGCGGCAACACTTTGGTGCCAGCGCAGCAATTGTATCGACTGCTATGCTGTATGCGTCGCCAACGACATTCAGCACGATGATGCGGCTGTGGAACCCGAGTTTCCAGATTCCCTTCCTGATCCTTGCCGCAGCTTTTATGATTCATTTGCTTGCCGGTCGCCGAACCTGGGCATTCAAATGGATGATCGCAAGCCTCGTCATCGCCATGCAGATGCACGTGTCGACTTGGCTGTTGATGATTGCCCTGGTCCCCGCGCTGATCCTGACCCGCACCCGCATCCCCTGGCTTGAGGCGTTTTGGGCGCTGTCCCTGTCGGTGCTCTTGCTCCTGCCTTATCTGATCGCTGACGGCGCGACGGGTTGGGACAACATTCGCACGATGCTGGCGAGCCAAGGCAAGGGCGCGGTCCGCACGTTCGATATCAGCAAGGGCTTCCTGTACAATTTCGACAACACGCGCGACATCTGGGCGTGGCTGACGATGTCGTTCGCCATGACGGATAACTTGCCGGCACCACCCTTCAGCAGCTGGCTGTCCTGGGTTCACAACGTCGCTTTGGTGCTCGCCGCTGTCTATGTCGGCTTGTCGCTTGCCCATTGGCTCGATTGGGGCAAACCTGTCGGGCGTCTACTTGGCCAAGAGCTTGGTGGCGGGTCTGGTTGCCTTGTCGTGGCAGCGCTCGCACCTCTCATTCTGGCATTCGTCTACACGGCCTATTCGCCGCAAATGGAGCTCGTCGTCTACGGCAACAGCCGATACGTGATGTTCGTCATTCCGGGCATTTCAATCCTGGCAGGCCTCGGTGTGGCATCAGTGGTCCGTCTGGCGCGGTCGTCGAAAATTGCTCAGACGTTGGCTGTGGCCATCGTGGCCGTCGCATTCGTCATGCCGCTGTGGTCCCTGTCGACGTCTGTCCGAGCGCTCGATCTCCCTGCCACGCAGGCAGGCCGACAGTTCATGGGGGCCTTCGACATCGTCCAGAAAGACCGCAACTGGTCAATGGAAGATGCGATCGCGCGCATGTCGATCCTGCGTACCCACGATGCCGGCACCGATCGTTGGCAGTTCGAGTCGATCTTTGCCATCGGCTACGAACTGTATCGCAATCGCAAGCAACAGCCGTTCGCCGCTGTCGGCGAGTGCGTCGCTTATCTAACCGGCGGCACAGATACCTATGGCGAAAAAGGCATTTCGGTCGAAGCGCTTGAGCGCTCCTTCGAGCAACCAGGACTGAAATTGAAATTGATCAGCCAGCGCCCCGTCGGTCGGGATCGTCTGGTCATCTACGAACGCCCCGGCAAACCATGCTTTACCACGATCACCAATCGCTATGTCTTTTCCGAGCAAGAGGCAGCGATGTTCGAACTCTATGGTTCGATTGCTGCTGGCCAAGCTGTC
>JAYSUN010000503.1:0-9921 GCA_043719045.1 Hyphomicrobiaceae bacterium
ACTCGCTCCTGGGCTGCTGAGATGCCATCCGCGACATCGATGCCGAGCTTGGCGCCTTGGCTTCGGTCAGTCGTCAAACCCATGGCCAGCCGTTCCCAATTGGTGCTGACCCGCGGCTGCATCTGGCCCTGGCCGAAATCGCACGCCAGGCGCTCAGCAGCCTCCGCTTGAAGGCTCGGCAACGCGGCCCGCCCTTGACCGTCGCGACGCTGACGCAGCCGGGCAACCGGTGACAAACCCTGCCCAGTCTCAGGCGTCTGGCGGAGCGGTCGAACCACCTCCGGCCGTTGACCAGGCTCGGGTGTCAGACCGCGTTTCATCGCCAATGCGCCGGCCTCGGTCAATCGGAAAGTCCGACCCAGCGCATCGACCACCAGCCAGCCGCGTTCGCACGCATAGCGCACCAGATCGCCATGAATCGGACGTTCTGGCTGGGCCCGGCCAACACCTGACCTGTGCCGTCCGCGCCCGTCACCCGGGATCAACAGGTTATAGGTTTTGACCGGATCATCGCTCGGCCTGCCGGAGGGCAAAAGGACTGCACCCTTGCGGGCCAAACTACTGAGCATGCTGGACATGCTGGCGGCTGAGGGCTTCGCCGGGGGCTGCACTTGAGGTGATCTTGAATCCGACGTCGAGGTTAGTCGCATGTGGGGCACTCGCAAATGGTGGAAGGCGATGGTGGAGCGGTACAAGCCTCACCCGTCAGGAGCCTCAGCGGCGCGCACAATTGGCTGTGCGAGCAGCAAGCGGACGTGCTGACTGAGCGCGGTGACGGTTTCGTCAAATGCTGCATCGTGGTCGCGGCGCGCCTCGATCTGGTTGATGGCATAGGCGGCCGCACTCCGATTGCGCGCAAACAGCTCACCGGCTTGAGCCAGTGTGAACCCGCCTTCGAAACGCGCGAGATAAATCGCCAGGTGGCGCGCAAAAATGACTGGTCGCGACCGGCGTTGCGGCAAGATGAGGTGTTCGCACGTCACCGACAGTGCTTGCACCACGACCGCCTCGACCGCGAGGTGAACCAATCGGCGCCGATAGGCCGGCTGAGCTGCGGAAGCTCGAGTTTCGAGTTCGGTGAGAATTCGGGTCGGATCGACAGAGACACGCATGCGCCACTCCTCGCGATTAACATCAGCGAACGGATATCTGAGTGGACAGGCAAGCATCGGC
Organism: Hyphomicrobiaceae bacterium; assembly: GCA_043719045.1. GTDB lineage: Bacteria > Pseudomonadota > Alphaproteobacteria > Rhizobiales > Hyphomicrobiaceae > JABFRJ01. The sequence goes on from JAYSUN010000503.1 coordinate 1,174, forward strand.
ACTATATCGCCGCCAAAATAATAAGCACGCGCATTGGTTGAATAGGGTGAATGCGGACGCCTTGCGCGCATCCGCTCGTCCGATTGAAATGGCGATCCGGCTCGGTGGCCCGCTTCGACTCGTATGTCGAGCGCAACCTGAGGCGTGTCCGGCTCGCACCGATTGTCATGGCTGTGCACTATTTTTCCGCACAACAGCCTTAATAAACGTCGCGCCGACTCCGAATTTCAAAGCGCAAATGCGGCCGCTCGGTGGTGCCGGTACCGCCAGTCATTCGGTTCGGCCGCACACCGATGAGACGATGACTGATCAACCATTCTCCACCGGGTTTTATTTACCAAGATCAGGCGAATTGTCCCGTGCGGCTCCTGTGCGATACTGCAGATATCGCTCCTGACGTCTCACTCGGTGAATTGCCCACATGATAGCCAACGACCCACCTGAAACCCTCGCCTCAGCGCCCCCTGCATCGTCCAGCAATGGCCGCCGCAATCCCTACTGCCGTTCCCTCGACCTCCCGAAACTGATCCCGCTTTGGCCAGACGAACTCCGCGATTCGAGCCAGCGGGCACAGCGCCACTTGATCAGCTTGCTTGCCCGCGCGCTCCGCCGCGAACGGCGCTCTGGTCTCGCAGGTCACTGGTCCTACGACCTCGCCCGTCACGCCGCGCTACTGAAAGCTTATCGCGCGGAATGTCAGGCCACGGGCAACGCTCGTGCGCTCAAACCGCAATCGCGCTAATGAGCTGCGAAGCGAATCAGCTTGGAGCCGCCACATGCAAATTCCCAAGAACCTCGGCACGATCCATATCGTCGGTATCGGTGGTATTGGCATGAGTGCAATTGCGGAGGTGCTTTTGGCCCAAGGCTATCAAGTGCAGGGCAGCGATTTGAAAGACAGCGCCAATTGCCAACGCTTGCGGGCCAAAGGCATCAAAGTCGCGATGGGACATGCGCCTGAAAATCTGCCGGGTGCCGGTGCCATTGTCATCTCGACTGCCGTCAAAGATGGTAATCCCGAACTTGTGCGCGCGCGTGCGATGGGGCTCCCCATCATTCGGCGGGCTGAAATACTAGCCGAAATCATGCGTGCCTTCGCGACCATTTCGATCACCGGCACGCATGGGAAAACAACGACCACATCGCTGATCGCGCACCTCCTCACGGCCGGCGGCCTTGATCCCACCGTCATCACCGGCGGCATCATCAACGACTGGGGGTCCAACGCGCGTCTGGGCCAAGGCCCGTGGATGGTTGTCGAAGCCGATGAGAGTGACGGCACCTTTGTGCGCATTCCAAGCCAAATCGGCGTTGTCACAAATATTGACCCGGAGCATCTCGACTACTTCAAGACCGTCGAAAATATGCACACTGAGTTTGCCCGCTTCCTCACACAGATTCCATTTTATGGACTTGCCGTGGCGTGCATCGATCACCCGGTCGCCAAACACATGATCGCTGATCTCGGCTTGCGCCGCGATGGTCGCCGTTTGCTGACCTACGGTACGGATGCCGAGGCCGATCTGCGTTTGACCAAAGTCGATGTCATCGGCCGCGTGACCAGCTTCGACGCTGAACTTTCGTCGCGGGTTACGGGGGGCGGGCGCCCAATCAAGGCTTGGCAAATCCCCTTGCCCGGCCATCACAACGCCCTGAATGCCCTGGCGGCCATAGCGGTTGCGTGCGAGGCTGGCATGGGCGACGCGGCAATCAGAGCGGCGATGGCGACCTTCTCGGGTGTCAAGCGCCGCTTCCAACCGACCGGCTCGTGGAACGGGGCCGCGATTTACGACGACTACGGGCATCATCCGGTAGAAATCGCAGCAGTTCTGAAAGCTGCACGCGCGGGGGCCCAAGGCGGACGCGTCATTGCGGTCTGCGAGCCACATCGATATACACGGTTGCGAGATTTGATGGTTGAGTTTGCTGCCTGTTTCAACGATGCCGACAGCGTCATCATCGGCCCGCTCTATGCAGCGGGCGAACATCCGATCGACGGTGTGTCGCATGCAGCACTTGCAGCCGCCGTCCGTGCCACCGGCCATCCTGATGCTAGCCATGTCGATGCCCCGCTAGATCTTGTTCCCGCGCTGAAAACGCGCGCCAAGTCCGGCGACACCATTTTGTGTTTCGGTGCTGGCCAATCAACCGAGTGGGCACACGCGTTGCCAGAGTGGTTGGCATCGTGATGAGCATCCAGTGGTCGTAATTGCGGCTGTGACGTGGCACACTTTTGTCACGCACGCGCGGCCGAATCATTGCTAGGCTCTAACGAATCAGCGCGATCGCACAAACTGTCGCGCAGACCGCGACACGATACATCTTGCGTTGCCACAATAAGGTGTTAGCGGGATCAATCAAGCGTCGGCCCGTGCCGCCGCGACCGGCCAACATAGGTGATCCGATGCCAAGGCGTGTGACATCCGCCCAGAAGATCGCAAGGCCTCAAAAGAGTGCACTGACCGTGCATGGCCTTGATACCCAAGTTGAAGTTCGCCGCCATCCTGCCGCGCGCCGTTTGACCTTGCGGGTCAGCCAGACACGCCGAGCAGTCATCGTCACGGTTCCATCTCGCTGCCGCATTGATGAAGCGAGCTTGTTCGTCCATCGCAACATCGATTGGGTGCGCGCACGCCTCAACGCCTTGCCCGAGGTGGTCCCGTTCGCGGACGGTATGTTGTTGCCGTTGCGCGGCGTGATGCATCGCGTCCGCTTTAAAACCGAACGTGCGGCCGGGTCGATTGTCCGGACCGAGCGTGCCATTGACGGCGAACGGCAACTGGTCGTGCGCGGCCGACCAGAGCATTGCGCGCGCCGTCTGAAGGATTGGCTCTATGCCGAGGCACAAGCCGACCTCGACCGCAGTGTCGCCTTTCACGCCGGTCGCCTTGGCCTCAGAGCCAAACGTCTCGCACTCCGCGATCAAGCAAGTCGCTGGGGCTCATGCTCATCAACCGGCGTGCTGTCGTTCTCGTGGCGACTGATTTTGTCACCGCCACAGGTGCTGGACTATGTGGCAGCCCATGAAGTCGCCCATTTGGCCGAAATGAATCACGGCCCCCGGTTCTGGGCGTTGGTCCGCAAGACCATGCCGGATATGGACAAAGCCAAGGCGTGGTTGACGGCTCAAGGTCTGGAATTGCATCGCTATGGCGCCACCCCCGAAGACGCCGGCAGGGGCTGCGAGTTCTGAGGCCTGCCATCGGTGATGGACCTGCGTCTTAAAAAATCTGTACGCCGTGTGCGTCGAGATCGACAATTTGATCTCCCGATTTCGCACAACTCACACACTTATGGCATCCAGAGTTGAATGACGGCGGGTAAATGGCGGTTGTGTAGCGAGAGCCCTATGACAAAAGCATCCGACTCCGCATCACTCAGCCCGAACGCTGAAGTGCGCGTTGGCACAGTGACGTTTGCGCAGAACCGTCCAATCGCCGTGTTTGCCGGACCGTGCCAGATGGAAAGCCGGGCGCACGCGCTTGAAATGGCGGCGGCGCTGAAGGAAATTGCGGCGCGGCTCAACCTCGGCCTCGTCTACAAATCCAGCTTTGACAAAGCCAACCGCACCGCGCTTGGCGGCACGCGTGGTATCGGTCTTAAGGGCGCGTTGCCGGTGTTTGCGGAGATCAAGGAAAAGTATGGTCTGCCGATTGTCACCGACGTCCACGAGGTCGCGCAGTGCGCTCTGTTGGCCCCTGTCGTGGATGTCCTGCAGATCCCGGCGTTTCTCTGCCGCCAAACCGACCTCCTCGTTGCCGCCGCCAGAACCAACCGCGTCATAAAAATTAAAAAAGGCCAGTTTCTAGCGCCGTGGGATATGAAAAACGTCGTCGCCAAAGTCACCGGTAGTGGCAATCCTAACGTCTTGCTGACCGAGCGTGGCACCAGCTTCGGATACAACACGCTGGTGGTCGACATGCGCTCGCTACCACAAATGGCCGAAACCGGCGCACCCGTCATCTTTGACGCCACCCACTCCGTGCAACAGCCGGGTGGCCAAGGCACCTCGTCCGGTGGTGATCGGCGCTATGTGCCACCGCTCGCGCGCGCAGCTGTCGCCGTCGGCATTGCCGGCTTATTCATCGAAACGCATCAAGACCCCGACAAAGCCCCGAGTGACGGCCCCAATATGGTGCCACTGCGCGAGTTCGAAGCCCTCATGCGCCAGCTCATGGCTATCGACGCCGTCGTCAAGAGGCCGTAATCGCGGCCCGATGCCGTGCCAGAAATTTGCATTGAGCTCCGCGGAAGTGATCTGGAAAAGTGCAACAACCTTTACATTTCCCAGGTACCGTGTATTTCTGATTGTGGAGACGGGGTAACACACCTTCCTGAAAATCGTCACGTTGGTTAGATTGGTTTACATACTTCAAATATTGGATTGGGTTGATGCGAAAGTGGCCGTGCATACGTTTGCTCCAATTGCCTTTGGCCTGCTCGCAATTGCGACCCGAGCAGGCGTAGCAATTGCCCAAAAGCGTCGGCTGAATGGTGTCATTGTAGCTGTCCTTGAAGGCCTATCAAATCGCGATCTTGGCCGGAGCGTGAAGTAACCCACGACTTGAGGGCCGGCGGGGGAATCAGATGTCGGCGTTCGATGCGTTCGTGTTTGGCGCGCTCGGAAGCGCCATGGTGGAAATCGTCAGCATTCTGTCGTGCTTCCAACGTGGCAGATTTCCGCAGCGATAGTTCAAAATACGGTTTTGGGTCACGCGGTTGCTGCTTGTCATCTCTGCTGGCGTGATTGCTCTGGCTCACGACGTCCCGACAAAGATTTTAGCAATTCATCTTGGCATCGCCACACCATTGATCCTACAGGCCTTTGCCAAGGGGCCTCTTGCTGACGAAGTCGCTGAGCCCGACAACATCCATCGAACCTGACGCATCAGTTGAGCCCTGAGCCGCAAAAGATATCCACCGTCTCACGCCGACAGCGCGTAGGCCAGCGTCGAGTCGGCACCACCGACCACGGTTTCTTTCAAACCCGGTGCCGCGGTTGCCAGATTCTCGGCGAAGAACCGCGCCAGCGCCACGTGCTGCGCACCATCACTGCCGTCCCGCACGGCAGCCAGTGCGCCGCGCGCGAGATATGTCCCGCCGGCTGCCAGCCCGAACAAGCGCAGATACGGCGTCGCCCCGGCCAGCGCCGCATCTGGGTTCCTGGCCAATTGTGCGCCCAGCCATTTCGTTGCCTCGGCCAGCGCCGTCACGGTATCGGTCAACCGCTCACCCATGCGACCGAACTCCACCCGGTTCGAAGCCCGCACCTCTTCTGCCGTCTTCCACAGTTCACCGATGTAAGCTTCCATCACTTTGCCGCCCTCAAGCGTCAGTTTGCGGGTGACGAGATCGATGGCTTGAATGCCGTTGGTGCCTTCATAGATCGGCAAGATACGGGCGTCGCGGTAATGCTGGGCCGCACCGGTTTCCTCGACAAAGCCCATGCCGCCGTGAATCTGCACACCCATGGACGCGACTTCACAACCGATGTCCGTTGAAAAAGCTTTCGCGATGGGTGTCAGCAGTGCGGCCTTGTTGCCAGCGGTTGCGCGCACCGCCGGGTCCTTGGCGTGCCGCGAGATATCAATTTCGCGCGCCGTCACCAGGCAGATCGCCCGCGCCGCCTGCGTCAGCGCCTTCATCGTCATCAGTGAGCGGCGGATATCGGCGTGTTCGATGATCGGGCCCATCTCGTGGCCTTGGCTCGATGCGGTGCGGCCTTGTCTGCGATCCTTGGCGTACTGGATCGCGCGCTGCGTTGCCCGGTCGGCAATTGCCACTCCTTGCACGCCCACGGCCAGACGTGCGGCATTCATCATGATGAACATCACGTTCAAGCCGCGGTTTTCCTCACCCAGCAGCGTGCCGATCGCGCCGCCCTGTTCGCCGAACTTCATCGTGCACGTCGGCGACGCGTGAATGCCGAGTTTATGTTCCAGCCCCGCGCAGACCACATCGTTGCGGGCACCGATCGAGCCATCGGCGTTGACCAGATACTTCGGCACGACAAACAGCGAGATTCCCCGCGTGCCCGGAGGCGCATCCGGCAATCTCGCGAGCACCAGATGGACGATGTTATCGGTCATCTCATGGTCGCCATAGGTGATGAAAATCTTGGTGCCGGTGATGCGATAAGTGCCGTCGGCTTGCTTTGCAGCCTTGGCGCGCAGATGACCCAGATCCGAGCCTGCGTGTGGCTCGGTCAAGTTCATCGTGCCGGTCCATTCGCCCGACACCATCTTGCCGAGATACAGTCGTTTCTGCGCGTCCGTGCCGTGCGCTTCCAAGGCATCGATTGCGCCATTGGTCAGCAGTGGGCACAAGCCAAAGCCCATATTGGTTGCGTTCCAGATTTCGGCGACCGACATGGCGACGACCTGCGGCAGGCCCTGGCCGCCATGGGCTTCGTCGCACGGCAGCGATGACCAGCCGCCGTCAGCGAAAGCTTGGTACGCCTCTTTCCAGCCCTTCGGCGTGTGGACGACACCGTCGATCAGTTTCGAGCCCTCGCGGTCACCGCTCCAGTTCAGGGGATCGAGCACATTGGCCCCGAACTTGCCGGCTTCTTCGATAATGGCTCGAATAGTCTCCGCATCAACCGACACGGTGCCATCCGCGATCATCTGATCCAGGCCCGCTGCCGATTGCAGCGCGTGCATGATGTCATCGACTGGGGCTATGTAGCTCATCGTGGGCCTCGATTGTGGAGCAAGTCAGGCTGACCCTATACGTCAGTTTATTCAGCCGCGCGAGGCGACTGGCGGTGTCAAATTGCGGTAAAGCCGCCATCGATGACCAATTCGGCGCCGGTGATATAGCGTGCTTCCTCGGACAGGAGGAACACCACGGCATGCCCGACGTCTTCGGGGCGGCCGAGTTCACCCAATGGGATGGCGGCGGTTCGGGCCTGCCGGGCCACAGGATCACGCAGCAGTTCGTCGCCCATCGGGGTTTCGATGACACCGGGGTGGATCGAGTTGCAGCGGATCTTCTTGCCACTGCGAGCACACTGGATGGCCACGGACTTGGTCAATTGTCGGACCGCCGCCTTGCTCATGCCGTAGGCGGCGAGCTGTGGTGTGCCGATCAAACCCGCAATCGACGACACGTTGACAATCGAGCCACCGCCGCTTTTGGCCAGCAATGGCGTCGCCAGTTTACATCCCAGAAACACGCCCTCGACGTTGACTGCGAACATGCGGCGCAAGCCGTCCAGGCTTTCGGCCTCGTAACTGACCGGCACGGGGCCGAGAATACCGGCGTTGTTGACCAAGCCGTGCAACGCACCAAAGCGCTGTTCGATATCGGCCAAGACGCGCGCCCAGTCATCCGGCTGGGTCGTATCCTGGGGCATAAAATGCGCGCGCTGCCCTGCCATCCGAACGGTCTCGGCGCCGCCCATCTGATTGACATCGGTCACGATCACCGTCGCGTCTGCGGCCGCCGCAAGTATCGCGGCAGACCGGCCCAAACCCGACCCAGCGCCCGTGATCAGCACCACTTTTCCAGCCAACCGAGACATATGCGTTTTCTCCCCTCATCGCGACACCACTGCCAAATCAATTGTATTACGCAATGTTGCCGCCAAGTTCGTCGTCGATGTGGACTTTGATAATCTCTTCAAACGTGCTCTCGGACTTGAAACCCAGTGACACAGCGCGGCGGGCGTCGAAATTGCGCGGCCAGCCGGCGACAATTTTCTGAATGAACGGATCCGGTTCACGTTTGATGCGAGCAACAACCTTCTCGCCTGCAACTTTGCGCAATGCCTCGATTTGCTCCCCGACGGTTGCCGCCAAGCCCGGCATACTCAAGGCGCGGCGGGTGCCGATCGTCTCGCCGTCGATGGTGGCTGCATGCAACAGGAAACCGACGGCTGCGCGCGGTGAGGCGTGCCAATGCATGACATCAGTGGACACCGGCAAAACCGCGTCTTTGCCAGCCAACGGCTCTCGCATGATGTTTGAGAAAAAACCGCTCGCCGCCTTGTTCGGCGACCCCGGGCGGACGCAGATGGTTGGCAAGCGGATCGAAATCGCGTCGACCATGCCCTTGCGGGTGTAATCGGAGGCAAGCAATTCGCCGATGGCTTTCTGGGTGCCGTAGCTGGTCAGCGGCGCGGTCAAAAACTCGTCGCCGATCTTGTCAGGAAAAGGGGCTCCGAAGACAGCGATCGACGACGTAAATACCAGCCTCGGTTTCTTTGTTGACGATGCAAAGGTATGGCGCAGGCTTGCCAGCAGGTTCTGCGTGCCGACCAGATTGATCCGATAACCTTTGTCGAATTCCTGTTCGGCCTCGCCCGAGACAATCGCGGCAAGATGAAAGACATAGTCAGGTCTATCGCCGACGAGTTTGTCGGTTTCACCAGCCGCTGGAAGATCGCCGGTCTTGATGTGAACTTGGAAGCTTGCACCGGCTGGTTTTTGCGCCGCGACAACGTCGTACAACGTCAGTTCGCTGACCGCCTTGCCGCCGATGGCACCATCCTTTGCCAGGCGCTCCGCCAGCTTGCGCCCGAGCATGCCCGCGCCACCGATAATCAAAACCTTCATGAGTGTCGTCTCCCTTAAACAGCGACCCGCCGCACGCTTTGCTTGAAGGCAGTCTACACTGGGACTCACGCGGTGGGGAGAGCAGCGCTCGTGCGGCAGCCGCGCGCCTGCAGTGCCGCTTATGCTGCCGCCGCAAAACCGTCGCCGAGGTCAAGGGCGTCAAGGGTCAGGCGATTGACATTGCGGACGT